>CAYUSC010000090.1:0-10856 GCA_964447265.1 uncultured Candidatus Brevefilum sp. | reverse complement strand
GCCATGGTCATTGCCAAAGCCAACGAGATGCTGAAAGGAGAATAGATAATATTACCGTCGCCACTGCGGACCTGGTTATAAAAATTAAGCGCGAAGGCTGTGTTATCCCCAGCCAGCGTTTGGGTCTGGGCATCTGTGACCTCTGGCGATGTGATCCGATCAATGCTGCTCATTTGCATACCTGGTTCAGAAGGCATAACTACATCCGTTTCTTCCGATGAGGGCTCCGTAGGCGATAAAACGGTACAACCTGTTGATAGCATGAGTGTCAACATGACCACGCTAATAATTATTTTTTTCATTTGTTTCTCCTTAAAATCTATTCTATTCATACCCTTAATACGAAATAGTTGATAGATTTGTTCCTTAAAAAAGCTAATCCGAGATCAGGATAGCTCGGGCTGGAGATCCCTCACATTCCGCCAAGTTCATAGGCAGACAATACAAATTGTAGGTACCCGCCGCCACTTCCAGCAGATTGATGCCTTCCAGCAGGACAATTTCCTTTTGGAGCAGCAATTTGTGGGGGACGTGAATATCATGAAAAGCCGCAACCGAGAGGTAATCCACACCGACCAGATCCAGGGCTAAATCACCTAACATTTCCGCCCCTGAGGTATCCAGAGCAACATAACCCTTATTAAATTGACTCCCCCAGGATGATAAATGCATCGAATTTCGGGTCTTAAACAAGACTTTGTGCGCGTTTTTCAAAGCCTCAAGCTGGGAGTGGGCTTCAAGGACAGATCGAGTGATCACATCCACATCCTCGCCGATTTCCATCACAAGCGCTTCACCCACCAACTTATTGAGCGGTATTTCCCCGATCTTTCTGCCACTCTTCAGAAAATGCAAAGGCGCATCAATATGCGTCCCCGTGTGAACGCTCATGCGGATCTGGGACATATTGGATGAATCGCCTTTTTCCAGGGAACTCATCTGCCGGATGGCAACTTTGGGATCTCCCGGCCAGACCACCATATCCGGTGAAATGGGTACTGAAATATCATAAAACTTCTGCATGGTCACTCCAAATAACCTTGCGCGGCATTAAATATCCTGTCAAGGAAGGCCTCTCGCTCTGCATCAGTCATCGGCCGGGGCCGGGCATAATCTTCAAGTTCAGCCGTCAGCAATTCCACACTGACAAGCCGATTATCATAAAACACCAGCCGGTCAATGAATTCATCCCGGGTGTTCGGCATATAGGTCTCGCCATAATACACATTCATCTGATCAAAGAAAAGGTTACCCAGGCCGTAATGCAGAAAAGAGCCATTATAAAAAGTCATGATCTTGGGTGTATGCGCCTGGCTGCCGTTAACGACCACGGCGCCCGCATCGGCCAAAGCCTGAAAATCTGCGATCATCTGAGCGCTGGGGACCGCTGTGTAGTCTTCGGCATATTGCAGAGTGACGATGGGCAAATAGCCTTCAGCCCGCACCTCTGCAATCTTTTCCAGGATCCAACTGTAATCCCCGCAGGGTGCAGAACCAGGCTGTGAAGCCGTGGCAAAGTCACTGGTTGGCCCCACCGGATTGCAGCCGATAAAAGCCAGGTTATTACCATTATGGGTGATCTTTCGAGGCGTTTGTGCGTCGGTCAGGTCCCAGCCGCCGGCGTAATAGGTCCATCCCCGATCTTCATACATCTCCAGGGTAAGGTTCATGGCCGCCACACCATAATCCAGCATATGATTGCCGGTCAGTTCGATGATGTCCGTGCCCACATATTCCAATAGTTCAATGCGATCCGTTGAAGAGCAAAAGATCAAATTTTCCTGGTTGGGGTCCGGTGTTGGGCAGTTTTCTGCAAAGGGCACCTCATTGCTGATGTGAGTCAGGTCCGCTGAGGAAAGCCATTGCTGAATATCTGCGCCGGGGAAGTTATTGCCGTTGATCTCCATCATATAGGCGGTGGCCCGAGTTAATGCGGTCACCCCGGTCATCACTAATACGGTGCGTTTATCGGCAGCATAATTCCCTTCCGGAAGGACCAGGTTGTGAGCGATTTCACCCTCAAGCTTAAAGCTGAGCGTAAGTGCATAGACGTCAGAGGAAAAATCGGCGTCTATGGGCGCAATGCCATCCAAGCGCAGGACTTTCCAGGCTGGTTCAAGCTCCTCGAAAGGCAAAATGGATAACGTTGGTTCATCCCCATTTGCATAGGATTGAAGTGCCTCTTTATCCACAATATTAACTGTTGTCGAATCCGGTTCGCCCAACAAAACTTCCATCGCGGCAGCCGTCGACTGGGTAATGTTTATCTGATTAAAACCATCAATAGTCTCCCCCTGCCAGAGGTCTTTCAGTTCGTTCATACTGATCTCATCTGCCGTCGTATAGAAAGGAGCAACCAAAACATATGTCCATCGAGAACCGGTGCCACTGGCGTCAGGTGCAGCCACAGGCTTGACGATCAGGTCTGCCTCATCAACTGCTTCAACTTGATTCAGCGAAGTCAAATCCATTTCCGCCAGAAGAGCTTCCGGAACACCCGGATGGACCCAGATCGTCTCCGCCCGGGCTTCCGGTTCCGGTGTCGCGATCTCAATCTGCTCGGATGAACCTGGGGTCAATGTCTGTAGAATTTGGGCATAAGTGGTCGGCAGCAAAGGTGCCGGTGCGAGTTCAGCGGTCCGATAACAACCACTCAAGAAGAGAAATATGCCCATCAGGACGAGATAAACACTGCGTCGTTTCAATAGAGTTCTCCGGTTGATCTAATGGCGTTAAATTGCTCATTGCAATTATACTTTACGCTGATTTTGGGCGAATTGATAGGTCTTGATAGACTTGTCCGCTATAATCAGAATGAAATCATCTGAAAGGACGCTCATCCATGCGAGATGTTGCAGTAATTGGCATCGGCCAAACCAGAGTCGATGAACATTGGGATAAATCTTTACGCGAGTTGGCCGGTGAAGCCGCGTTGGAAGCAAAAGCCGAAGCCCAGGTTGCTCAGATCGAGAGCATCTATGTCGGCAATATGATGTCCGGTGTTGCGAATCAACAGGGGCAACTTGGATCAATGGTGGCCGACTGGATCGGGCAGCGTTTCACCGATGCAGTCAAAATTGAGTCCGCTTGCAGTTCCGGCAGCGCCGCTTTTCGCATGGCCTATCTGGCGGTCGCTTCAGGTCAATCGGATATCGCCCTGGCGGTTGGCGTTGAAAAGATGACTGATTCACCTAGCGGCGAGATCACCGGCGCCCTGGCCACCGCCGCGGATGCCGATTGGGAAGTCGATAACGGCCTCTCATTTGTAGCCCTCAATGCGCTTATCATGAAGCGGTACATGCACGAATATGGCTGGCAGGGAATTGATTTTGCCGAATTTGCCATCACAGCCCATGCCAACGCCGCCCACAACCCCTTTGCCCGTTTCCAGAAACCGATCAATGAAGAACAATTTGTCAAATCGCCGATGATCTGCGATCCCATCAACCTGATGGACGCTTCGCCTATCGGCGATGGCGCGGCGGCTGCCGTCCTGGTGCCGGTTGAGATGTTAGCGCCCAATACTCCGCGGATTATCATCGCCGGCTCGTCCGCAGCCACAGATACCATCTCCGTCCACGATCGGAAAACGCCCTTATGGCTTTCCGCGGCGGAGAGATCCTCCAAATTGGCTTATCAACAGGCCGGAATTGACTCCGAAGATATTGACGTCTTTGAATATCACGACGCCTTTACCATCATGGCCGCCCTTTCATTGGAAGCCAATGGTTTCGCCGAACCTGGTAAAGGTCCGGTATTGGCTAAGGAGGGTGAGATCAAAGTGGGTGGAAAGATCCCCGTCGCCACCCGAGGCGGATTGAAGGCGCGCGGCCATCCGGTGGGCGCCACCGGGATGTACCAGATCGTCGAAGTGGTCCAGCAATTACGCGGTCAGGCAATCGGAACGCAGGTCCCCGACCCGGAATTTGGGATGGCCCAAAATATCGGCGGCAGCGGGTCCAACATCGTGACCCATATCCTGAAAAGGGAAAACTAAACAAACTCAAAACCACCTCAGATGGGGTGGTTTTTTCTTTTGATGTTGACTTCCAAGTGTATAATTCTCATTACCAACATTCATCAAGGAGAGGCGTCTTATGTATGAATTCCATGTTTCCAGGCTGGCACGCGAGAAGTTCGGCTTTGATCAGACCTTATTTGCCACCGATGGAAACGTGGTTTTTGCGGACTTTCTGGCCGCGCGCACCTTCACGCAGAAGATCAACCAGCAGCGCGACCTGGCGACCTATCCCGAACGCGCCGTACGCGCTGGCGAGATCAATGCCATTGGCTTGATTGATGAAATCCTGCACATGGTGTTCGCCCTTTACCGGAAGCAAATTGATCCCGAAGTCCTGCAAAAAGCGTACGATGGATTGCTGAACGCCCTGGGTGAGAAACAGGTCAATCTCATGCTGGTCCGCTTCACCGCCGAATTCCCTCCCAGCGCTGTTTACCTGGAAGATAAGCCGGTTGAAACCTATCTGGCCGGCATGACCAATGACGTCCCCAATAAACTCATTGCCCTCGAAGAGCTGATCATGCTCTGGGTCACCAACCAGAATCCGGCGGTTTCCTCATTCTTGGAGCTATTTGACGATACCCAACTCATCCAGTCTACCGTTTATCGGCAGGCGTTCGAGAGTCTCCAATTTTTCTTCAAAGACCAACCCGATTTCGGCCCTGATCAACAGGATCTGCTCGCCATGCTGCGCGCCCCGGCGGTAGCCGTACCCCATTCGCTTTCAGGACAATTGGAATACATCCGCAAGCATTGGGGTTCTCTGCTCGGTGATTATCTCTATAGGCTGCTCAACTCGCTGGATCTGATCCACGAAGAGGAAAAAGCCGTCTTCTCCGGCCCCGGCCCCACACTGGTGCCCAGCTACGACCAGCAGTCAGCTTTGCTGGATGAGGAAAACTTCTCTCCGGACAGCGACTGGATGCCCCGGACGGTCATGATCGCCAAGAATACATATGTCTGGCTTTACCAGCTTTCCGAGCAATATCACCGGGAGATCACCCGGCTTGATCAGATCCCGGATGAGGAACTGGATAAATTGGCCAGTTGGGGGTTCAACGGCCTGTGGCTGATCGGCCTCTGGGAGCGAAGCGAAGCCTCCCGCACCATAAAACAGCTTTGCGGAAATCCGGAAGCCGTTGCCTCCGCCTATTCTCTCCGTAATTATGCCATTGCAGGTGCCCTGGGCGGTGACGAGGCCTATCAACGCTTGCGGGATCGGGCCTGGCAGCGAGGGATTCGTTTGGCGAGCGATATGGTCCCCAACCACATGGGAATCGATTCAGACTGGGTCATACAGCATCCGGACTGGTTCCTGTCGCTGCCATACAGTCCCTTCCCGGGTTACAGTTTCAATGGAGAGGACCTCAGCCCGGATGAGCATGTGGGGATCTATATTGAGGACCATTATTACGACCGGACTGATGCGGCTGTGGTCTTCAAACGGGTGGATCGTTGGAGCGGAGATACCCGCTATATTTACCACGGCAATGATGGCACCAGTATGCCCTGGAATGACACCGCTCAACTGAACTACCTCCGCGAGGATGTCCGGGAAGCCGTCATTCAAACCATTCTGCATGTGGCGCGAAAATTCCCCATCATTCGCTTTGATGCAGCGATGACATTAGCCAAGAAACACTATCAACGCCTGTGGTTCCCCTCCCCGGGGACTGGCGGAGCCATCCCCAGCCGTTCAGATCACAGCATGACCAAAGCCCAGTTTGATGCTGTCTTCCCGGTGGAATTCTGGCGGGAGGTAGTCGAACGGGTGGCCAGTGAGGTTCCCGATACGCTGCTCCTGGCGGAGGCGTTCTGGTTAATGGAAGGCTACTTCGTCCGCACCCTGGGGATGCACCGGGTCTACAACAGCGCGTTTATGAATATGCTGCGCAATGAGGAAAATGCCAAATATCGCCAGCTCATCAAAAATACTCTCGAATTTGATCCCCAGATCCTCAAACGCTACGTCAATTTCATGAACAACCCCGATGAAAAGACCGCCGTGGAACAATTCGGGAAAGGTGATAAATATTTCGGGATTTGCACCCTGATGGCAACGATGCCGGGTTTGCCTATGTTCGGTCATGGCCAGATCGAAGGGTATTCCGAGAAATACGGCATGGAATATTACCGTCCCTATTGGGAGGAGGACCCGGATAATTACCTGATTCAGCGCCACGAGCATGATATCTTCCCCATCCTCCGGCATCGGATGATCTTTGCTGGGGTGGAAAATTTCCTGCTCTACGATTTCTATTCCGGTGAAGGTCGCGTGGATGAGAATGTCTTTGCTTATTCCAACGGCGTCGGAAAACAGCATGGTCTCGTTGTCTACCATAACCATTACGGAGCCACCCGAGGCTGGGTCAAATGGTCAGCCGGTTATCTTAACAAGGGGAACGATCAAATCGAATCTAAACCGTTGCTGGACGGACTACGAATCACAGCCAAACCTAATAGGTTCGTTATCTTCAAAGATATCCATTCCGGCTTGGAGTATATCCGCTCCACAGAAGAGATCCGAGACAAGGGCCTCTATTTCGAACTTGATGCTTATGCCTACAAGGTCCTCATCGATTTTCACGAAGTTGATGATAATGGCGAGGGACAATATCGCCAGCTGACAAACTATCTGAACGGACGCGGGGTGCCCAGCATCACAGAAGCCATTCGGGAATTAATGCTTGCGCCGGTGCTCAATCCCGTCCGGGAACTGATCAATGCTCAGAATCTTCACAATATCTTCCATGCGAGGGTGACCGATCCCACCGTCAAACTCAACCCCGAAATATTAAATGTCCAATCCGAGAAATTCCGTTACCTGATCCAATCGGTCAACGGTTTCGTCAACGGCCAACAGGATATCGAAGCGATCATTCAGGAAATGCAGGCCGGTTTGGAAAGCATCCTGAAATTGCGGGTTTTTGAGACCCGTTACCCCTTCCCGGGTTCAAAACAATACTCGGAAATCGTTGAGTTTGTGCAGAATAACCTGGTGGATTATTCCTTCATCTGGACGGTTCTGGTTGTGTGGAATGACCTCCGGTTGCTTGGGCGCATCATTACCTCCGATGCACCTTTCACTGAGATCAGCCGCAGTTGGATGGACGAATGGGGGCTTGCCCGTCATGTTGATCAAACTTTGCAGGAGATGGGCTTTGATGCCGGCCAGGCTCATAGTGCCGTCACAATCCTGAAACTGCTCGTCAGCCAGCAGGAATGGACTTCTCAGATTGAAGGTGAAACAGCCGCTGGGTTGATGGAAAAATGGTTGGGAAGCCAGGAAATTCGTTCATTCCTCGGGGTTAATCGCTATCGGGATGTCCTTTGGTACAACAAAGAAGCTTTCGAATCGATGATGTGGTGGATGATGACCATCGGATTGATCGCTCAGATATCCAAACCTGAACTCAGCCTGGCGGAAGCTGTCGAGCACCTATTTGATGCCTACACCCTGACCCAGACGATCCTGGAAGCTGAAGAAACCTCAGATTACAAGGTCGAAAAGTTGCTGGAAGGGTTGAAATAGGAGACGGCACTCTCCGAGAAATCTGCAGAGCGATTATAGCGTTCCGCAAAGACGGTATCCCCGCGTAAACCGGTCCGCTCATCTTTGACTTGCTTAAAGACTTCCATAGCGGTCGATTTCAATGCTATTCCGGTGACCTGTTCCGTCAGCCACACAGCCTGGGCCGCGTAGGCGATATTATTTTGCGGCTCAATCCGGTGGAAATTATCAAAGAACCAGCCGCAGGAGGTAAACATCCGCTGCCGTTCATACTGGGCAGCCAGCAGCATCCCGACCTTCGCACCTTTTTCCGGGGCTAACATCTCCGGAACAAATCTCAGGAACAATTCATCCAGGCTGATTTCCCCCAGCAGGACTTTAATGTAGTTGTCTCTTAATTGCCATTTCCTCTGGGTCAAAGGCATCAGGAAATCCTGATAAGCGCGATCAATTTCATCCGCCAATTTCTCCATACCTGACCGGAGCGGCGTTTTCCAGGTTGCGCCAGGGGTACACCCACAATTTGTCCGCCAGCGCTCAACGCCATGGTGGCAGCTCCAGGAAGTCCGATCGATCAATTTGACCGTTTGGGTGGGTGCATGGGTTTGCAACCACAATCCGGGATAGGTAATTTCATAATCGCGGCTGTGCAAGGCGCCATTGAGCATATGAGCCAGGAATTTCTCCCGGAAGGTTTTATGATGACCGTAAAGTTCTCCATCAGATGCAATCAGCAGCAATTGATCGGCATCATTTTGGGGATTTGAGAAAGTGGGGTTGACCCAGCGATCGACAAAATAATCCGCGTTACGGGTAGCTTCATTCATGAAACTGACCGAAGTGCTCAGACCCTGATCATATAAAAAGACAACCATGGGGTCACGTTTCCCCGGCAATTCAATATAATAAGGCTCGTTTGGTGAAAGGTCACCCACGCCGCTCACCTGCCAGGGCGCCAGTATTGTGAATTTGATTTGATTATCAGCCAAAATGGTCAGTGTTTCCAGGTCCACCGCTGTCTCAGGCAGCCACATCCCCATCGGTTGATGCCCAAAGCGATGCTCAAAATCCATAATGCCCCACTTGACCTGAGTCCTTTTATCGCGTAAATCGGCCAGAGGCAAGATGGTATGGTTATAGGCTTGAGCCATGCCATTCCCCACACCATGTTTCAGGAAATTACTTCGTTCCTGCTCAATAATTGCGTGATAGGTAGTCGGGTCATAACCTTCCATCCATTTCAGGATGGTGGGGCCAAAATTAAAACTCAATTTTGCAAAATTACCAAGCTCTGCATTGGGCCGGTAACATTCGGAATGGATCCGCTCATTCCAGTTTTTGAAAGGTTCGGCCCCGGTCTCATCGGGGATCAGTCCGGATAATGGGTCTTCTCTGGGTGGTTGGTAAAAATGTGCATGAACGGTGACTGCTCGTTGTCCCATTATTTTGAGGTCTTCTTTCGTGGAGAAATTTTTTGTCGTGAATTTCGTTGCTTGAAGGCTTTCCTGCGGAAATCCTTACCTTTCAGGTAACCCAACCGCTGGCTCATCTTTGCCGGCAGCAGGTCGAAACGAGTGGGCAGCGTGTCTATGCTGGTTGTCCGGTTGGAGCCTAAATAATCCAACCAGAAAACTGAGGTTGGGAAACCAGGTGCCAGGATCTCGAGAGTCTCCGTCAGGATGTTCAAGACTATAGGTGTTGTGGATATATATCGGCGTTTGACGTCAATGGTCTCTGAGATCAACCTGCAAATCGTGATAAATGAGAGATATTCCGGGCCGCCAATTTCAATTGTCTCATCAATCGTACCTTCCATGTCAAGCGACCAGGTCAGCACGGTGGCCAGATCCTCAACCCAGATAGGCTGGAATTGAGTCAAACCGCCGTTCGGCAACATTACCACGCCCGGCGAACGCTTGATCAAAGCTGCCAGGTTATTGGTAAAACGATCCCCTTCCCCATAAGCAACCGCTGAACGGAAAATGGTATAGGGGATGCCGGACTGCCGAATGAAATGTTCCGCGATCCCTTTTGCTTTTAATAATGGAAAAGCCGAGGCCCGATCCGCCCCGAGATGGCTGAGATAAACGAGACGGCTAACTTTGGCCTGTTTCGCTGCTCGCGCAACGGCCAGCGTGCCTTGGATATCCACTTCATCCAGCTTCGCCATCCGCCCCTGCGCTTCGGCGCTGGCCAGATGAAATACTATATCCACGCCTTTCATCGCTGCCCGTAAACCCCGCTCATCCTGCAAACCGGCTACCGCCACTTCCATAGGCAGGCCTTTGGGAAGGTTCGGTGAGCGATCTGAGGGACGAATCAGGAGTTTTATTGAATGGCCATTGTCTGAAAGGTGCCTGATCAGAATATTACCGATAAAACCGGTTCCACCGGTGATGAGTATCATAACAGGAAGATTATAGCAGGATTTGGATATTAAGTTGGCATGACCCTTGCAATGACATTGGCAAGTATTTCTGATGTTATTTAAGGAAAAATTATGGCCAACATCCAACAAACACTGGGCTTTTCTTATTTTACAGCCCCTGAATATCTCATCAAGAATCGCATTGAGACCTGGTTCCCTATTCTAAAAGAATTGGGGAGTAAGCAGCTCATTATCGAAGCCAGTTTCAGTCGCGCCATTCCGGAGGATGTCTTCCAAACAGCTTTTGACAACGGCCAGGAAGTGATCATCCACTTCACCGAGGAATTACCCCTGGCGAGGAAATTCAACGATGTAGCCATCCTTCTGGATACTTATGCAAAATGGGGTGTGAAATATATCATTTTGGGTTCTCAGCCTAACTGCAAATCCGGGTGGACAGATTCCGGCTGGCGCAATGACAACCTGGTGGACCATTTTCTCGACCGTTTCATTCCCCTGGCGGATTATATCGAGAAACTCGGATTGATCCCGGTCTTTCCTCCCCTGCAACCTGGCGGGGATTATTGGGACACGGCTTTTATTGAAATGGCGGTCAGAGGATTAAAACGCCGTCAAATGGACACCTTGTTGGATAAGTTGTGTCTGGCAAGTTACGGCTACACTTTTAACCGAACTCTGACCTGGGGTGCTGGCGGCCCGGAAAGCTGGTCCGGCGCGCAGCCGTATTCAACCCCCGAAGGCCAGGAAGACCAATTAGGCTTCAATAATTACGAATGGCTGCAAGCCATTGTTGAACGGGCTTCCGGTAAGCGCCCCACGGTTCTAATCCTGGATGCTGGCAACCCCGCATTGAACCTGAGCCTGGCGGATACCGACATTTCTCTCGAAAGGCTTCAATTGATTGTGGAAGCCTGCAACGGTGCGGATACAAGTGC
>CAYUSC010000089.1:0-11162 GCA_964447265.1 uncultured Candidatus Brevefilum sp. | reverse complement strand
GCGAAGGTCAGCCAGCGCGGCGCCAATTTCTCCGGCGGTCAAAAACAACGCCTGGCAATCGCCCGCGCCTTATGCACCCATCCCCGGTTGCTGATCCTCGATGACAGTACCAGCGCGGTGGATGTGGAAACGGAAGTGGATATCCAGAAAGCGCTGGAAAAATTAATGAAAGGACGGACCACCTTTGTTGTGGCCCAGCGGATCAGTACGGTTTTGCGCGCGGATCGGATCCTGGTGCTGGATAATGGCCAAATTGCGGCTGATGGCACTCATTCTGAACTGATCGAGACCAGCCCGATTTACCAGGCTATCTATCATTCTCAATTGGGCGATGGCGTGTTAAAACCACTCGTTCAGGGTTTTGAGGAGGTGGAGAATGCATAGAAGACTCTCTGTTGACGAACATGCGAACAAAGCCAGGAACCCATTTAAAGGCCTCAGGCGCCTGCTGGGATATTTGAAACCTTATCGGCTCCAACTGGTGATTGTGTTTATTCTTGTCCTGCTGACAACGGTGCTGAGTGTTGTTGGACCCTATCTGATTGGAAAAGTTGTAGACCTTGCCCTGGCGCCCAAGGATTGGGATCAATTGATCCGAATGGTCCTGCTGCTGTTATCTAACTATCTCCTGATGTGGTTGTTCAGCGTCATCTATGGGCGGATTATGGCGGATACCGCTCAAAAGGCGATGCAGGGCATGCGCCAGGCGCTTTTCGACCATATGCAGAAGCTATCGGTAAGCTATTATGATAAACAAACGGCGGGCGATCTTTTAAGCCGCCTGACCAACGATATGGGCGCTATTGATTCGCTCCTTTCGCAAAATCTGACCTCTTTTGTTCAGAGTTTGACGACGGTCGTTGGCGTGTTCATTATGATGTTCCTGCTCAATGTGTGGCTGACTCTGGCAGCCCTGGTGGTGATCCCAATCACCTTTATTGCGACAGCAATCATCATGAAACGCAGCGGACCGGCATTCAAGAATCTGCAAAAATCCCTGGGTCAGATGAATGGCCTTTTGGAGGAAGATCTCAGCGGTCAACGGGTTGTGATTGCCTACGGGCAGCAGGGAAGCTCGCTGGAAGATTTCGAGAAATACAATCAGGATGTGCGTGATTCAGGCATAAAAGCCAATATTCTGGCGGGATTGATGCCCCCGATCACCGGGATTTTAAGTAATTTGGATGTGATCGTGGTTGTGGGTGTTGGCGCGGTCATGTTGATTAATGGTTTTGGCGGCATAACGATTGGTCTGATCACGTCCTTCTCTGAATATACACGGCAGTTCGGCCGGCCGATCAACCAAATTGCCAACCTGTTCAACAGCATGATGTCCGCCTTGGCTGGAGCTGAGCGGATCTTCGAAGTGCTCGACATTACACCCGCCATTGAAGACACCCCGGACGCTATCGCTTTGGAAAATGTCAAAGGTGAGGTCCGATTCGAGGATGTGTCCTTTGGCTACCGTCAGGATCACCCCATCCTCAAACACATCAGCTTGAATGCCGAATCCGGGAAGACCATTGCCCTGGTGGGCCCCACCGGTGCGGGCAAGACCACCATCATCAACCTGCTCACCCGGTTCTACGATATCGATTCGGGAGCGATCTTGATCGATGGGCAGGATATCCGCAACATCCGCCAGGATGATCTGCGCCGGAAGTTGGGGATTGTCCTGCAGGACACTTATTTGTTTGCGGACTCCGTTAACGAGAATATCCGCTATGGGCGGCTGGATGCCACGGAAGATGAGATTATCGAAGCGGCCCAATTGGCGAATGCAGATGGTTTCATTCAGCGTCTCCCGGATGGGTATTACACCATGCTCTCGGAGGGCGGCACCAACCTCAGCGAAGGTCAGCGGCAGCTTCTTGCCATTGCCCGGGCGATCCTGGCTGATCCCGCAATTCTGATCCTGGACGAGGCAACCAGCAGCGTGGATACCCGGACGGAGGTTGAAATCCAGGCGGCGCTGCTGAAGCTGATGGAAGGGCGGACCTCTTTTGTGATCGCTCACCGGCTCAGCACAATCCGCAATGCCGATCAGATCCTGGTGATCAACGATGGTGAGTTGATCGAACGCGGCACCCACGAAAGTCTGCTGGCGGAAAAGGGATTTTATTACAACCTGTATACCAGCCAGTTCAAGGGCCTGCCGATGGCGGCCTAAGAAGAGACATTCTTAAAATAAAAACGTAGAGGCGTTGTCTGTTGAACGTCTCTACGTTTGATTTAACTGGAAATTGAGGCTAGGGTAAGGCCGGGTAGGTATCCAGCAGGGCAAAGGCCACGCCAACCAGCCCCCGGCCGGTATGGGCGCCGAGAACCGGCGAGATGGAGCAATCCGGCAGCCATTCACACTTGAACAGCTTTTCGAGTGCTTCCCGCAGCATCTGAGCACCTTCCGGGTTACCGGCATGCCCGATCTGCAATCGCAGAGAAACACCCTCGCCAAATTTGTTGGCGATATAGGTCGGGATGGCTTCGACCGCGCGTTTAAAGGTTCGGCTTTTGCCCCGGTCGTAATACTTTCCGTCGTCTTTGTTCACGCCGATCAGAGGTTTGATCCCGAGCAGGGAGGCTAATAGGCCTTTCAGGTGGCTGATGCGGCCGCCGTTAATCAGGTATGCCAGATCCGGCAGAGTAAAGATAACTTCCGATTTCTCTCGGACGGCATCCAATAACTCGGTGATCTTTTTGACGGGCCAATTGGCTTTGACCGCGCGGATGGCCGCTTCCACCTGCCAGCCCATTTCAATGGATAGCGAGCGCGTATCCACATGGGTGATATGCGCGTTAATAACCTCCTTCGCAGCGGTTACTGCCGAATTGAAGGTACCGCTCAACCCCGAGGAAATGTGAATTGACAGGATCTCAGAGTCGCCTTTGGCGGCCTCTTCATAGATCTCCTGAAATTCTCCCGGTGAAGGCGTGGAGGTGATGGGCATGCCATCGGTATCTTCAAGCAATCGGTAAAAATCTTCCGATTGAATATCAATACCGCTCCTGTAGCTCACGCCGTCCAGGGTGAGTTTCAGTGGCAAGGTATGTAGGTTTACCCCTTGTTTTTGCTCTGGTGAAAGATCAAAACCACTATCTGTAACAATTTGCATCTGGCGTACTCCTGATCGAAATAAAATAATGACACAATCCAGCTGCAAATTAAATAAATATTTGTCTGTTTAGAGTATACCGTATATTTGTACTATCTTTTCAACAATTGGGGAATTTCTGCGGTTAAAATAGCACCCTGCTGTTCCAAAGGGGGAGCAGCAGGGGCTGGGAGATAGGTGTGATTAACCGGGCTTGGAAAGCCGGATCAATCCGTCTACTTGAAGGTATAGGTGATGCTGGCGGTGGCCTGGATGACCAGGGTGCCGGTTGAGATCGGTACATCACCGCCGGCTGCCCGTTCGATGGAGACCGAATCGGCTGAGGAGGCGTAGCCATCACTGACGCTGATGTAGGTGATCTCGCCTAAGGCCACACCGGCAGCACTCGCAATTTCCTGGGCCTGGCTGGCTGCGTCATCAATCGCTTTTTGCTGAGCTTCGGCAATGGCGGCCGCGGGATCTTCGATGTCAAAGCTGACCCCGTTGATCGTGTTGGCGCCCTCACCCACTACGGCGGACAGGATCTCGCCCAGAGAACTGATGTCACGAACGATGACCGATACCGTGTTCTGGACGATAAAGACAGTCTGCGTTTCTGTTTCACCACCCATTTCTGAGGTGGGATAGATGTAGTTGGTTTGTTGATAGACATAGAAATTGCTGGTCTGAATGTCTTTTTCAGCAACACCGAGGTTAACCAGGGTTTGCATAATGGCGTTTACGTCCTGGGTGTTTTCATTGAGAGCAACAGCCGCATCTTCGTTTTGGGTGTTGACGCCAATGGATACCCGGGCGATATCCGGGACCACATAGACCGTGCCGGAACCGCTGGTGTTGAGGGTGCGAAACGTTTCACTGGTGTTTGTTGATGTGCCTTGCAGAACCGAGCAGCCAGTCATCAGGGCGGCGACAGTCAATATGGCAAAGATAGTTAATAGTGTTTTTTTCATTTTTACTTCTCCAAACTGTTTCAGATTGGTGATTTCCGGGAAGGCAGTGGCCCTCCCGGGATTACCTTTTAATTTTTAGTGAATTTCGTAGGACAGGCTGCATTCCATGGTGATGGTCAGGGTGCCGGCTGAAACGGGGACAGAGCTATCGGCATAGGCGCCGCCTTTGGCATCATAGTAAGTCACATAGTTGGTGCCGCCATAGACATTGATGCTTTGCAGATCGCCAAGTTCAACCCCGGCCGCATCAGCGATTTCCTGGGCTTTGTCCTTGGCGTTTTGAATGGCCAATTCACGAGCCTGGATCACGGCTGCATCACGATCCTCGACATCAAAGGTGATGCCATAGATGTTGTTTGCACCGGCTTCGACGACAGCCGTTAGAACATCGCCAAGCTTGGAAAGGTCACGCACGATCACCGTTACGGTGTTATCCACAACAAAATAAGTGCCTGTCACCTGACCGGTCATGGGGTCATAGTTGCTTGAGGGATAGACGTTGAAGTTCGATGTCTGAACGTCCTTTTCCTCCACGCCAAGGCCTTGCAGCACGTTTGCGATCGCATTGGACTGGGCTGTGTTGTTGCTCAGGGCATCGGCTACCTGATCGGCTTCCGTGTGGACGCCAATATTGATGCTGGCAATATCCGGGACAAGGGAAACCTCGCCTGTGCCGCTGACGCTCATTGAACGGGTGTAAATATTCTTCCCGACTGTGGTCGCAGGCGTGGTGCAGGCGGCCAAGAGACCAACGATCATCAATCCAACCAATATAAGTGTAAGTTTCTTTTGCATTTTGTCGTTCCTCCAAAGATACGATAAATGTTTTGTTTTATTCTGGTATGGTATTAACGCCTGTTGAGAGAAAAAAGTTCCATTTCCTGATTATGAGATCAAGTATATGCGATGCTATTCTGATAGCTTATGACAGCCTTTGATAGGAGTGGTGTTGTATAAATACCCAGATACTTGTTGAAAAGGAGATTTATGCAATGAATTTAGAAAACCAAAATGAAAAGGGCAAAATGAGCAAAATCGATCGATCGATTCGGACCTCAACCTGGTTGGTTCTGATTTTTCTCGTTTTTGCGATTGCCTGTATCGGGGCCTTTAACATCATTGGTCAGGAAGTCGATGCCCAGGGCGTTTTGCATGAGGCGTTTTTCCTGATCCCCATGTTTTGGCTGTTTTTGTTCCTCGGCGCCATCACAGGTTTGGTCAATGTCATTACCCGAATCGTGCGGATGAGCCGGAGAAAGGCCGCTGCGGGATAAGGGAGTAACTGTAAAAATTGATTTACCTGCTCAGAAAAGCCCCTGATGCTGATAGAAGGATCTCTGGGACGAACTGGAAATGCCCTGCCTGAAGATGATTTTTGGTACCATAAAAATATGTTGACCTTCGTATCCCGCGACCATTGACGGGTTTCCGATTCTCGGATAAGGTTAAGCATATTAAAGCGATTGTGGAGCAGGCATGTTCTTAGTTCAGCGACAACTGAGCGAAAAACCATGCGGGCACTGGACCGAGGTGCCCGCTTATTTATTTAAGGAATTATCGCTCACGCTGAAAACAATCGTAGTACAATCTCACCCTCACCAAAATTAATCAATAGGAGAGACTATGGCAGAAACAACCAACGCATTTGCAATGGCCCAACAGCAATTTGATCATGTTGCTGATCTCTTGGGCCTAGATCATCAAGTACGCGAAATGCTGCGCTGGCCGATGCGGGAATATCACCTGCGTATCCCGGTCAGAATGGACGATGGCAGCATTCAGGTACTCCAGGGCTTCCGTGTGCAGCACAATGATGCTCGCGGCCCAAACAAAGGCGGCCTGCGCTTCCACCCCGCTGAGACGGTGGATACGGTCCGCGCCCTGGCGATGTGGATGACGTGGAAATGCGCCGTAGCTGATATCCCCCTCGGCGGCGGTAAGGGCGGGGTCGTGATCGACCCGGCCACCCTGTCCGTTGATGAGAAGGAACGTCTTTGCCGGACCTTTATCCGCTCACTGTGGCAGGTGATTGGCCCACGCCAGGACGTCCCGGCCCCGGATGTTGGAACCACACCCCAGATGATGGGCTGGATGATGGATGAATATTCCCGGATCACGGGGGAATATACCCCCGGCGTGATCACGGGTAAACCGGTCGGCGGCGGCGGTTCGCTTGGGCGGACGGAAGCCACCGGCTTCGGTGTGACCTACAATGTCCGCGAAGCCATGCAGCGTCTGAAGATCGATTCGACCAAAGCGGTTGCGGCGATCCAGGGCTTTGGTAATGTGGCGCAATATGCCGCCAAGGGCTTCATTAGCCAGTTGGGCGGCAAGGTCGTCTGCGTGAGCTATTGGGATCGTGCCGATCGCACTTCCTACACCGTCAGTAAGGCGGATGGGATTGACCCCGACTTCCTGATGAGCATCACCGACCAATACGGCGGCATCAATAAGGATGAGGCCATCAAAGCCGGCTATAAGATCGAATCGGGTGACGCCTGGATCAGCAAGGAAGCCGATGTGCTTATTCCTGCTGCCCTTGAGGGCCAGGTGAACGCTGAGACTGTGCAGAACGTGCATGACCGGGTTAAGATCATTGCCGAGGGCGCAAATGGCCCCACCACCCCCGAAGCGGATGAATTCTTCAAGGCGCACGATATCTTCGTGATCCCCGACTTCCTCTGCAACTCCGGCGGTGTGACCACTTCCTACTTCGAGAGCGTCCAGAACGATATGAACTTCTATTGGACCAAGAAGGAAGTCCTCGAACGGCTGGATGACAAGATGACCCAGGCCTTCCAGGATGTCTATGACATGTCCGTTGGCCAGAAGGTCTTCATGCGCGACGCGGCCTATATGGTGGCGATCAACCGTGTGGTCAAAGCTATGGAACTGCGCGGCTGGCTGTAAGATTTTGAGAGAATGATGATAAATGAACCCCTCAACCAAGGTTGAGGGGTTTTTTATATGAAAATGGGGTGTGTTTGGAGAGAAGGTCAAGTGGTAGGGTGCGCTCCGGTGTTGAGCGCACCAAAAATGTGATGCGTTTTGTCCGGAGAGGATATATGATTTGCTGATTCTGTCATGTGCGCTGCGCGGCACATGACTTACATTTATCTTTGTCATCGCGTGGAGGTCCCAAAGGGACGAACGAAGCGATCTCAGATTCAATCATATATAACGAAACTTGTTTGATTGAGATTGCTTCGTCGCATCCTGCAGATGCTTCCTCGCAATGACAAGGCGGGATTAAATAGCGCACCTCATCCGGCACTCTGCGCCACCTTCCCCTCACCCCTGAAGGGGTTTCGTTACTTCGCTCCTCAGGGGAAGGCTTAACTTATTATGGGCTTCCCCCTGGTGGGGAAGCTGTCTGCGCAGCAGACTGATGAGGGGAAAATAGCCAGGGGTGAAATTGTCACGTGCGCTGCGCGGCACATGACCTACAATTAACCAACCCCAACTGCTTCACATCCGAGATCATCAACCGCGCCAGCTCCTTCTCATCCAGCCCGAAAGTCTCCAGGACAATCCCCGCCGCGCGGATCAACAAGGTCTCATAGCGGGCCAGGTCAACGCTGCTCGGGTCGGGCCGCTCGGGCAGGTCCCAGGCATGGACGCCCGGCTTGCCGAGCGTGAAGAGAAAAGCCACCCGCTGTCCCGGGCGCAGTTCCTTGCCCACGGCTTTGAGTTGAAAGGCGGCCCGGGCCGCCGGGGAGAGGGTGCGATAGGCCTCCAGCTTGCGCCCCAGCCGCTGTTTAACCAGCAGATCGGCCAGCGGCACCTTCCCACTGCGCAGCTTGTGGACCTGCCCCCGCAGGTACTTCACGGCCGAAGGCAATCCATCGAACGGGTCTTCGTGTTTGGCGAGCAGTTCCAGTAGGTGCAATTGGGTCTCCTTGACGAAGGGCGTGGCATCCCGCCGCCGGGCGTCAATCCCCCTGACCTTGATCGAACCGTCCTGAAAGACGCCAAAATAGCGGTTGGCCACCGGGCGGGACTTGTTCCCTCTTGACCCCACGAAGACAATCCAGCGGTAAACGCCATCCAGCGCAATCGGCAGCCCCGTGCGCTTCTGGATCTCCACCAGCAGTGGCTCCAGGTCCGCGGGTCGCAGCCAATCCGGGTGACGCACCCACAGCCCATCCACATACATCTGGATCACCTCGCAGCCCATGTCTTCGGCCGCTTCCTTGGCCTGCATCATCGCCTCGCGCCCATAGGCGGTCACGGCCTGGTGCGCCTCGATCCGCCCAAAGCGGGCGTTCTTATAGCCCAGATAGCCAAAGCAGACCACCAGCAGCCACTTGAGCGCAGAGGCCCGGCGTTCGATCCGTTCCCGGTCCGGCGGATACCAGACCTTTTGCATGGCGAGCCGTTTTTTGAGGGCGATCCGCTTTTCAAGCAGGGGGCGCAGCGCCTTGGGTACCAGCCCCTCCTGACTGTTGTCGATGGTGATACCCAGCGCGGGAACCGGCGTGCCGCCCATCCCGTTGGGCAGGATCGTCTCCGGCGAGAGGTTGAAGTAGACCATCACGGCGGGATACATCGAGGTGAAGTCCACCATTCCCACGTTGCGGTGAAGCCCGATCAGCGGCTGGTAGACGATGCCGCCCTGATCCGCCGAAAAGAGATCGGCGGCCGGCTTGAAGAATTCCGCCTGCTGCTTTTGATAGGGCACCAGCACCTGTTCGCGCAGGGCGGTCAGCATCTCGATCGAGGAGATGCCCGTCCCCGGGGAGACCCGGGCGGCAACCTGTAGCGGCATTGAAGTTACCCGCGAGGATTCAATCGTGCCTTCCAAGTCGTAATCGGACCAGAGCATCGCGTTCCGGCGGTCCAGGTGGCAGCGGCCGAAGAGGTGGACCTGCTGGCCGCGGTAGATGATCTGGCCGTAGGAAAAATAGGTCAGCTCTTTTTTGAGCAAAATGTCCCGCCCGGCTTCGCGGTTGAGCTGGAGGGGAATCCGGTATTCCTTCGATTTTTCAATCAGCAGGGGTAATAGCCAGGTGTCGCCCCATTCTGTGAGGATCAGGTCCGGGTCCACGCGTTTGAGGGTGGCCCGCAGGCAGACCAGCACGTTCTGCATGTCGCTCAGCAGGTAGCGGTTTTCCTGTTTGCCATAGGTCACACACAGATAACGCGGACGCCCGTGATTGGGGTCGCCGGAGGGGGACAGGAAGAGGATGCGGAAAGGTATCGGCTGGGGCGTCATCACCCAGGCATCTTCCAGCACTTCGATGTTGGTCAGTTCGTGGGTTTCCTCATCCGCCTCCACATGGCAATAGGAGAGCGGGGTGGCGCCGGTTTGGGCGGCGAAACGCACCGAGATGGCGATGTCGGCGTCGCTATACTCAAGTTCCGGGAAGCGGGAGACGACATTCTGGATCAGCGGGTTGAGCGCGACGGGGTTTTGGACCGTGGCCGCCAGCACGGGCACCTGCCGCCTTCTGAAAACATCCATCCGTTCGGAGCGGTGGATGTCCGTGACCTGCGGGAGTCCCCGCAAGTAGCGCCAGAGGGCGCGGAGCTGTTCCGGGTTGCCCTGGGCATAGAAAGTGACCGGGAAGGGGGTGTTCAGCCGCCAGCGCGGTCCCTTGCGATCCATGAAATACAAAATAACCCCCTCGCTTTCGTCCTCAAACAGATCCAGGAGCCAGCCATCAAATGCGATCATACCGGTTCTGGAGGTTTTCCACTGATTCCCTCAGCCGCAGGACCTCCTTGTGCTCTTCCAGCAGCATGGAGAGCAGGAAGGTTTCAAAAGGGAGGATATTGGCGGCATAGGCCGCCGCGGAGAGGTGTTTTTGGGCGGCATTGAACAGATCGTCAAGAACGAGCTGGTCGCTGCGGCGTAAGGCTCGTCGAAAACGGGCCAGGGCGGCCTCGTCCTGTTGCATGATTTGGGTTGCGGAAGGGAGTGTGCGTCCCATGGGTTCTCCTGTTTAAAATAACGGTAATTGATAGTCGGGAACTTCGGCAGCCTGCAGTTCCCAAAGGTCGGAAGCAACTTCCAGAACCAGCGGAAGCAGCTTTTGATCCTCGTCGGTCGGGGTGGAGCGGGTGCGCACCCACAGAGCGACCGGCGCGCTGTCGGCGATCCGGCGCAGGCGCCCCAGGCTGTTCGTCAGCAGATAACGGCGTTTGCCAAAGGCAACGCTCTCATCCAGAAAGGTGCCCAGCAGGTCCAGGATCACCACCGGCGTGCCGTCCAGCGGGAGTTGTGCAAGGGTGGCGGTCATCTGGTAGCAGGTGAACACCCGCGAGAGGATCACCCGGTTGAGCGCGGCATAGACTTCGGCGGTTTGCAGGCGCAGCTCGCGGGAGAGGGCATAGGCATCGAAGCGGTTGCCGCCGTCAATGACCAGGACCTTGCCGTGCAGGGCCAGGGTGGCGAGCATCGTCATCATCTTGCCGCTTACGGCGCGGGGTGCGACCACCAGCGATATTTTTCCCCGCTGCGGGGCGGGGAGAGAGGGGTTGCCGGGTTCCAGTGCGAACATATCCTTATTATAGCAGAACAAATGTTCTATGTCGATTCGATATTGGGTGCGTTGACGGGGTGTTTCGGATGCAGAGAAAAATTAAGGCTTCCCCTGAGGAGCCTGCGACGCAATCCTCGAAGGGGACTGGTGGGGAAGCTGGCTGCGCAGCAGGCTGATGAGGGGAAGGTTTGTAAATAAAATAGTCACGTGCACTGCGCGAAAAAGGAAACCCTATCCCCGTCCCTTCCCCTTCCAAGGGGAAGGGTGCCGAAGGCGGGAAGGGGTGCTTTGTTGGATATTTTGACTTGTTAATCTGATTGAAGTGGAGGGTGAAAATACCCCTTTCTTTGTCATTGCGAGCTTGCGACATTGTCCCGAAGCAAAACAAAGTGGGAAGCAATCTTCTTTTTTGATCGAGTTTCTTAACTTCTAAGTCTTAGATTGCTTCTTCCGCCTTCGGCTCCATCGCAATGACAAAAAGAAGGCAGAGGTATGGCATGTCACGTGCGCTGCGCGGCACATGACCTACAGGTTGTATATAAGCTCCTTTCACAATGACGTGAAAGGGGCTGTGGTGTTTATTATCGAGTTATTACCCAATTGCGCTCAGCAAA
>CAYUSC010000088.1:5211-11207 GCA_964447265.1 uncultured Candidatus Brevefilum sp. | reverse complement strand
GAAACGATAAAGCCGCCCAGCAGCGTCACCCGCATGAATACGCCGATATTTTCAGTGACCTCAATGGATAAAAGCGAGTCAAAGCCCCCAATCGGTTTGGCTACCAGATCCAGGATTTGTTCCGCGAAGACCAATGCGACGACAATCCCCACAATAATACCGATAAGGGCATATAACAGCCGCTTTCGCAATTCGGTCAGGTGCTGCCAGAAGGACATTTCTTGGTGATCGTTTGTCATATTATCGCTTATCAGGTTAGAATCTTAACCAGGTTATTTTAACATTAGTGACTGCACTATACCACTTTTACATCATCCAATAAAGGATAACTGATGTTCAATCTTGAGAACCCTCACCATTTCCAGGTCAACGCGATCAAACCTCACGGCTGGTTTCTCCCCTATTCAAAACCTGAATTGCCTATCCCGTATGCCCCGGAAGCCACTGACCGAGCCCTCAGTTTAAACGGAGATTGGCAATTCCGTTTTTTTCCTAACCCTGCCCAGGTCCCGGAGAATATTTCGGGTTCAGCGTTTGGAGGGGACACGGTCCCTGTGCCGGGCTGCTGGGAGTTATCGGGCTATGACCGGCCTCAATATTTGAACGTTCTTTACCCCTTTCCCGTCGACCCGCCGCATGTTCCCAACGAGAACCCCACCGGTGTATACCAACGCTATTTTCAAATTCCCTCTGGCTGGAAAGACTTTGATGTCCATTTAACCTTTCTTGGCGTAAGTTCCGCCTTTGAAGTGTACCTGGACGGTAAATTCGTCGGTGCAGGTCAGGGCAGCCGCCTGATTTCCGAGTTCGACCTTACTCCGCATTTCATTGATAAAACCGAACATCTTCTTACTATTATTGTTTATAAATGGTCCGCAGGCGCATATCTGGAAGACCAGGACCAATGGCGGCTGCACGGCATCTTTCGCGATGTTTATCTGACGGCCCGACCCAGACACCACGTGGAAGACGTACAAATTACGGCAGGTTATGACTCTCTAACTGGATCAGGGAACCTGAATATTGATCCTAAATCTCATAACGACCAGGATTTCCCAGTCTTGTTGAGGTTATATTCTCCAGAAAATGAACTCCTCCTCGAAGAAACAATCAAAACCAGCGAAACATATACGAAAACCATCGAAAATGTTCAGCCATGGTCTGCTGAGGAGCCCAATTTATATAAAGTCACCCTCGAAACGCAATCAACCGACTGCGAGACCCAGGAAGTGATCGGCTTTCAGGTTGGTTTTCGCACCATCGAGATTCACGATCAGCAGCTCTGGCTAAATGGAAAGTCAATTCTGCTCAAAGGCGTCAACCGCCATCCTTTCGATCCCGATACCGGCTGGACGGTCTCTTACGAATCGATGGAAAAAGATGTCAAGCTGATGAAGCAGTCCAACATCGACACGGTTCGCAATTCTCATTATCCCAATCATCCCTATTGGTATGCTCTTTGCGATCGATACGGCTTGTATGTGATCGATGAAGCCGATCTTGAGACGCATGGCTTCCAGCTCACGGGAAACTGGGAGGAGCTTTCCGATAACGAAGATTGGCTGCCAGCTTATCTGGATCGAGCCGAACGAATGGTTTCAACAAATCGTAATCATCCCTCCGTGATCATATGGTCCCTGGGAAATGAATCCGGCAACGGGAAGAACCAGCAACAAATGGCCAAATGGATCCGGAACACCGACTCCACCCGGCCAATCCATTATGAAGGCGCAGGCGATGAACCTTATGTGGACCTCGTTAGCACAATGTACCCCACGGTCAAATCGGTGAAAAAAGCGGGCGAGAACAAGGAGGAAGATCCCCGACCCTATTTCATGTGCGAATACGCCCACGCCATGGGTAACAGCCCTGGCAGCCTGCGTGAATACTGGGAAACCATTTACACTTATCCCCGGCTGATTGGCGGCTGTGTGTGGGACTGGGTGGATCAGGGACTGCGTAATCCACGTCAGAACCCCGCCCAGGCGGATTTCCTCTATGGCGGCGATTTTGGCGACATTCCAAATGATGGCAATTTCTGTATCAATGGTCTGGTGGATCCGGACCGTAAGCCTCACCCTGGCCTTGAAGAGCTGAAATACTGGCTGCAACCGGTCAAAGTGCGTGACGTAAACCTCGAAATCGGCACAATCACTATTGAAAACCGCTATGCCTTACGGTCTCTGGACCATTTACATCTCGCATATTCCTTCCAGAACAGCGATACAATCCTATCTGAAGGCGAAATTCGCCTGCCGCATATCGAGGCTGGGTCGGTGAAGGAGGTCTCCCTCCCGGCTTTACAGGTGTTTGCGGCCAGTGAGAAGCCCTGTACCCTCAACCTGCTGTTTTCACTCGCAGAATCCTGCACCTGGGCGCAGCAAGGCCATCCCGTAGCCCGAGCGCAGTTCCTTCTCATTGAAAATCCAGTTGAAGAAGCCCCAACAAAAACATCGGCAACGTCTTTTACACTCAGAAATGAACGAAGTTCCATCATTATCGGCTCCGCCGCTCAGGTTTTTACTCTGGATAAGACCACCGGTTGGATTACTTCCTGGAAAGTTATAGGCAGCGAAATGCTGTTGTCTCCCTTGACGCTGAATATCTGGCGTGCTCCTACAGATAACGACATCCACGTGGCCAAAGAATGGGCGCTGGATGGACTGGATCGTGTGCATTCCCATTTGGAAACGATTGAAATCGATGAAAAGCCGGATGAAGTCAGGATATTGACGAAAGGAACTCTTGGCGCAGATGGTTTTAAACCCAACAGCGCCTATGAGATAACCTACCATTTTATGACCGATGACGCCCTTCAAATCGACCTTCACTTCAACGCGCTCAGGTTGCAAACCCGTTTGCCTCGCCTTGGGTTCACGACCCACCTCGCCAATCCTTACGAGGATGTGACCTGGTATGGCCGCGGTCCGCAGGAATCCTATCCTGACCGGAAAGATTCAGCTTTTCTTGGCAGCTATGCTATGAAAACCAAAGCTCTCTTTCATTCTTATCTCCGCCCCCAGGAAAACGGAAACCGATCTGATGTCGCTTGGGTTCGCTTCACCGGCCCGGATTTGGTTGATATCCAAATCCTTGGTCAGCC
This sequence comes from uncultured Candidatus Brevefilum sp., assembly GCA_964447265.1. Lineage (GTDB taxonomy): Bacteria > Chloroflexota > Anaerolineae > Anaerolineales > Anaerolineaceae > Brevifilum. The sequence goes on along the minus strand of CAYUSC010000088.1, from coordinate 8,104 downwards.
CACCCTGAACTTTAATGCGCAATATGTCTCATTGGATAACCTGACAACCGCTTCCCACCCCTCTGAAATCTGTTGGGAAGAAACGCCATATATTTACATTGATGCAGCCCAAACAAGCCTGGGCAGCAACTCCTGCGGTCCGGATACATTAGCTAAATATCAATTTTTCGCTGAAGATGTTGATTTTAGGTTCATAATTAATATTAAGAATTTTAAGAAATAAATTGACTACGCGAAATTTATTTATTCTATGAAAATATGCAACTTCTCTGCCGTACAATTGCTGACCGGGATGGTTTTCCTGGCGATTGTTACTGCTTCATGTTCACCTCTGCAAAATATTAAGGAACCGGCAATCACAAGCTTGGTTTCCCCTTCTCAATATCCGGTAACAGCCACTTCAACCCTTACACTATCCGCTACACTACCCGGTCCAACCGAAACCGAACAGCCTCCAGCAGAGCCTGATGGTTGCTTAGTTCCCTCGGACGATTACACGATAATAACGGTCAACGATCAACTGCTCAATCAGCGCACTTATGACATGCTTCTCTACGCCCAGTCGCTTTACAACGGACAAATTGACATCACCGGCAGTGCCATCACCCAGGGATCCTACACAACTGCCGTTGAGGCAAGCTTTGGCACCCACGATGGCGGCGGTGCGGTAGACCTGTCCGTAATGGCCCTCGGAACTTACACCATCCTTGAAGATGAAATAGAACCGCTTATCCAAGCGTTACGTCTGGCCGGCTTTGCGGCCTGGTACCGGGATTTCAATGATATTTACGAAGGGTCACCGCCCCATATCCACGCCATCGCCATCGGCGACCGGGAGCTTTCCCTAGCCGCACGTGAGCAGTTAGCCGGCCGTTTCGGATATTTCTGGGGTTACGACGGCCTGCCGCGTGAGGATGGCATTGCCCAGCGGGATCCGCACGGCGGACCCATCATTTGCACCTGGATGATGAATATGGGCTATCCGGCCAAAACAGCCACACCTCAGCCGTAACGAAAAAGACTGGCGTTTTACCACCAGTCTTTTTTTTATTTTACTTATTCCACTTTGATTCGCTTACCTGCGCCCTCCACCTCCACCACCGCCAGTACTACCGCCGGTTCCAAGTTGCGAGATCAGATAGGACAGTGTAAAACTACTCACTTCCGTTCCTCCCGAGGCCACTGTTGTGGATAACCCCAGGGTGTCCACCGAGGCAACAGTCCCACCCACATATAAGGCATAGGTATCACCAATAACCATATCCGGCGTGGAAATAACCAGGCTTGAGAATTCCTTACTGGGCACAACCGTTACGACATTCGCACCAGAAGCATCCACCAGGCTGACGGCCGTTCCGGCTGAGAGCGTAGAACCAAAATAGATCATCAACGCCGGCTGAGTTGAGTTGCTGTCAGGCGCTTGGGCCATTCCTGAGCTACCCGCCGCCAGCAAGGTGCCGCCACTAACGGTAAAGGAACTCATATAGTCAACCGGTCCATTGGCGCTATCTGTCGGGCCGTTCACCACAACGGTTCCGCTTGTCATCGCAATTGAGCCATTGGAATCCAGCCCATCGCCTCCGGCATTCATATAAATCGTTCCGCCATTGAGATAGAGGTAATAGTCTCCCGACCCACCGAACATATCCAATCCAGGCCCGCTGTTCCTGCCGCCCCGTCCCCCCATATCCGTATTCATACCGGACGAATCAGCCCCACCGGCCACATTGATGCCATCATCGCTGGCAATAATCGAAATCTGACCATTATTAATTGTTATGGTTGCGCTCTCCAGGCCTTCATAGGATTCGGTGATGGTGATGGTTCCGTTTTCAATGGTTAAATCCGTGTCCGCATGGATCCCATCGTCACCAGTTGCAATGGAGAATTGGCCGCCATTGATCAGGATCGAATCATTTGAATGCAGGGCGTCATCCGTGGATTGGATGTTAAATGTTCCTCCATTAATCGTAATTATCGCTCCGGCTTTCATCCCTTTCATTGAATCGGTATCGCCAAAATTCGCGTTGGTCGACCCGTCGCCGGCAACCAGTGTAATTGCACCGCTCTCAACGGTCACAGCGGTCTCGGCATCAATCGCATCCATGCCGGCCCGGACATTCAACGTTCCGGATTCGATAATGATCCAGCCCTTGGCGGAATCTTCCGCCTCATCGGATTTGATCCCATCCCCATTGGCATCAATTGTGATGTTCGCTAAACGGATCAGGACGTAATCTTTACCGCGTATACCGTCATCGGCGGCAAAAACGGTCAGAGTGCCGGAATTTATAATCAGACCATCCTTGCTGGCAATCGCATCATTATAATTACCCGTCACTGTCAAGGAACCTGCGCCGTCGATTGTCAGGTCAGCTTTGCTGAATAAAGCCGCATTCGGCTCATCCGATTCGGGGTCAGTCAGAATGTAACTCGCCCCATCCGAGAGATAATTCTCAGTCCCAGCGACAAGGTATATGATGACTTTATCGGCATCTTCCACATAAATGGCCGCACTGGTCTCATTATGAATATCCACACCATTTAAAATCAACCGAACGACACCATCCACTGCCGAACGGACAATGATTTGCCCGTTTGAAAGAGAGCCGCTCAGCCGGTACGAACCGGGAGAATCGATCATTACTGAACTTCCATTTGCGGTGACCGCGCTACTATCGGAACTGATCGCATTATCAGCCAAAATGATTGTGATTTCATCGGCAGTATCCCAGTCATAATCCGATGTATCCTCGTTGACATCCACAGCGCTGGCTGCCGCTTCTTCAGCGGATGGATCGGCGCTTGAGCTGGTGATATTTTCGTCTGTTTGTTCAGTGTTTGGGTCGATATCAATGGAGGTTTCCATTGAACTGGTATCCTGGGTGGATAT
>CAYUSC010000088.1:0-5111 GCA_964447265.1 uncultured Candidatus Brevefilum sp. | reverse complement strand
TGTTTGGGTCGATATCAATGGAGGTTTCCATTGAACTGGTATCCTGGGTGGATATAGTATTATTCGATGAACAAGCCGCTATTGATAGAATAACGCCAATAACAACAATGATTCTTGTAATCTTTTGCATTGATAACTCCTAAATGGTTATGATTTCATTAATCGCAAGATGTGATTTCACCATTTTAGGGCGCGGCTTTAAAGATTTGGTTAAGAGAAGCCAAATCGAATTTGGAACAAAAGTGTTGGTTGTAATTGAATCTGGATTAATTGGAGAGGCCAGGTATATTTTTGAACGGTTATCGCGCTTGCAACGTTTTTATATTAACGATTTGAACCGCTCAACCAGAGATGCTACCCGTTCAGGGTCATTTGTGCTATCAAGACTATCCATTTTCGCGAAGACTTCCACCATTAGTTTCTTTGCACGATCATATTCCCGGCGTTGATAAGCAATATTCATCAATTCCACTTCAATTTCCAATAAGCGGCCAGGATGAGGGACGGATTGGCGGAGATCGTAGGCTTTGAGGAATGAACTCTCGGCCCCTTCAAGATATCCATCCGCAACGTCGATTCGGCCAAGGTAATAATAAGCGTTGCATAAATTGATAATGTCCCCGGCGGCTTCTGACAACTCTATCGCTTCCCTCGCTGCGGTCCGCCCTTCCTCCAACCTGCCCTGGGCGCAATCGAGCAAGCTTAAATTTGCCAGAGTTTCAGCGATAGCCTGATTATTTTCCATCAAGCGATAAAACTCCAGCGCTTTCAAGTAATATCCCCGAGCTGCATCATACTGTTTCATTGTCTGATAGGTCGCGCCCAGATTGTTAAATACCGCGCTTTGACCTCGAATATTTCCCATATCCTTATGAATGGACAGGGCATCCATTCCATAGGAAAGCGCTTTCTCCAAATCCCCCCGATCGGCGCTCACATTGGAAAGGTTATTAAGCGCTTTTGCCTCGCCGGTTCGGTTGCCGCATTCTCGATAAAGACCAAGCGCTTCCCGATATCTTTTTTCAGCGATGTCCAAATTCCCCAAATCCCAATCCACCGAAGCCCAATTATTCAGTACAGCGCTCTCATTTCGCTTATCACCCAACGATCGGGCAATCTCCAGGCACTTTTGGTAATGAAATGAGGCTTCGTCATATTCGGAGAGTCTGTTTGCTATATTGCCTAACTCACGCAAGCAGTCCATTTCCAGGGTTTGATCGCCCAATTCGTCATTCAATTTTAGAGCACTTTCCAATAAAGGCTTGGCCTTTTGGACTTCACCTTGTGCGCTCAAAGCCTGACCTTCAGTGAACAATGTCATAGCAGACACTGGCAGGCCTTTCATTAAACTCACCATTTCATTAAACCGCATTTGGATGAGGTAAATTTTTGCCAAAGCGAAATGAATTGCCTGTTTCAGATTAAGGTCCGAATTTTGCTCATGTTCATTTATGGCTCGAATAAACAAATTTTCGCCAAAATCCAAAGGACCGCGTAAGAGAGAAACGCTCAAGATGTTTGGGAGGAGCAATTGCAACAAATCATACCGCTTATTCTCCAAAGCCCACTCCCAGGCAGCCTGAAAGTTGGCGGATTCCCTTTTAAGCTCGGTAAGGTATTCCACAGTCGTACTCTTGAATGAATATTCGGGCAGACTGGCGTAAAAAATGGCATGTTTTTCCCGAATTTCTCCATTCTGTGGTGTCCTCTCCAGGATAAATTGTCGGGTAATCCCATGGATGCCGTAACGGTTCTCTTCAAGATTAATCAATAGAGCTTTGCTAATGAACCGCTTAATCTCTTTCTGATCAAGGTTGACGACGTTCACAGCCGCATCCAGAGTAAATCCTCCCCGGAATACGGCCAGACCGGCTAATTGCTCCTGTTCTTGTGCGGACATCGCTTGCCAGGATTGTTCAAAAATAGCCTCCAGTGATCTGTGCCTTTCAGGTATATCAATGAATTGACCCTGGCTCAATTCAAGGCTCTTATCCAGAACCTGCTGAAGATCTGCTGTGTCATGTTGGGCAATATAACCGGCAGCGAATTCGATAGCGAGGGGATGTCCATCCACTCTTTCGACAATATCACGCATTTTCTCGATGCTTTGATGATGCTCACTGAAATCGGGATTTATCTGCCTAACGAGCTTATCCAGAAGGAGCATGGCATCAAAATTTCTCCATTTCTCCAATTCTTCAACTTTTGGAAAAGGCAGACCTTTCAATTGCAGGACATGCTCACCTCTGAGGTTGAGGAGAGCTCTTGAAGTAATAACGATTTGTAAATCAGCACATTCATTAATCAGGTTCGCGATGACTTTGCTCATTGAAAGATGGCACTCAAAATTATCCAGGATGAGTAATAAATCGCGGTCACGGAGGAAACTGGTCAGCCCGCTTTCAGAATAAATGCCATCCAGCGCCAGTTTTCCGGCGATAGAAGAAATCAAATCATCCGATTCGTTCAATGGCACAAAGACGATCCCATCCCGGTAAAGCCCCCTCAAAGACCCGGCCAGAACGATCGCCAATGTGCTTTTTCCAATCCCACCCTGGCCCAATATCGTAATCAACCTGGTATCGTCGCCAGACAACATCTCGGCTAACGATTTCATTTCATTTATTCGGCCGACAAAACCTGTTGTAATTCCAGGAACAGAAAAGTAATTTTTGCTTACAAAAGGTTCACCCTTCTGAATAATATCAGCCAGTTTTTGAGTCTCGTGGGTTGGCTCAGCACCAAATTCCTGTTGAAGCACTCTCTTACAGGTCTGATACTGATTCAATGCTTTGGACCGTTCCCCTTCCAGGGTATAAAGTCGCATGGCCTGGAAATGAGCTTCCTCTCGCCAGGGTTCCATCTCTAGCAGTTTTTCCACAATCGATAACGACTTGGATAACTCGCCCCGTCGTTCAAAGAAATTCGCCAAATAAATGTTCGCCGCCATTGCAATCTGGTGCAATCGCTCCCTTTTGAGGATATACCATTCTGTAAAAGGTGTGCTATCCAGAATTGGGAGATCTGCTAGGAATTCACCCTGATATAAAGCCTGAATTTTCTCCTGGCACTTCAGGCAGGGAATACAATGCTCAATACTGCGATGGCTGTGTTTTGAACACTCCGCTGCTAATCTTTCGATTTCACCAGTGTCTGACCAAACTTCAATTTCAGGGTTAATTTGGACATACTGTGATGAGACAACCAAAATCTCCTCGTCACCAAATGCCTTTTTTAAACCGAACAAGGCCTGTCGAAGGCTTTGTTTAGCCAGCTTCTCATCCTGCCCTGGCCATAACAACGTCGCGATTGTATCCCGATGAATCCTTTTCTTCTTTTCAACAGCCAAATAAGCCAATAAAGCCCGTGTTTTATTGGTGCCTAATCCCCCTAATTCCTGTTGATTAAGTTCTACTTGAAATATTCCTTGAAAGGTCAGTGAGAGTTTTGTCATCGCTATTGTTATCCAATTCAAATTATACATGAAGCCATCCGGAAACGATAAAGGTATTTGACGCTTAATTAACGGCTATCCGAGAAAATATTCATATGGCATCCCAATACATGTCCTACCTTCTACGAATTTGGTTGATCAAAAAAGACCCCCCTGAATTCCGGATACAGATCGAAAACAGTATGACGGAAGTTCAGAATGGATTTTCCTCGTTTGAATCGCTTCTGGATTTTTTAAAGGAGGAGACACAGGCCACCAAGCAAAAAGATGGAGATTGATTCCCTTCTGATACACGAGCTATCCACTAATTAATAAGGGCTTGAGAAGAAATCTATTTAAAGGAGAAGAAATGAAAAACAAATTATCTACCTTGTTTACTATTCTATTCATTAGCATAATGCTGCTGGCGGCTTGTTCACCATCTCCGGAGACAACCCCGGAAACGGAAGCCGTAACCCAAATCAGTGCAACGGAAGCACTTCAGGAGCCTGAAGATGCGGATACACCCACTGAGGCGCCGGAAGTCACGGAAGCGGCAACCGAGGAAATAATCGCACCTGAGGAAACAGCTACGGAAGCGGTTGAAATTGAACATGAAATGATTCCCGGCGATCCAATTTATTCGCAATCGCTTCCCAGCGAGTGCAATACCGGATTCAATGTCTATAATGGCACCTTCAGTGTAAAAGCGCCGTGTGATAATTGGTCGATTAATTTACTTGAACGTCCGGTTTCGTCAGATTTATCCGAGTTTTATCATTACCTCGATATCCTAAATGCCAAAGCCGGACAATCCGATGAATGGCTCTTTTTCATGATTGATCTCTTCGGTGCTGGTTTCCCTGAAGACGGCACACCTTTCACCTATTACATGGAATTGGATATCGATCAGGACGGCCGTGGCGATTATCTGATCGCCGTGACCGATCTCGACCTGTACACCATCGACTGGTCTGTCACAGGGGTTCGGGTGTTCGAAGATCAAAACAACGATGTCGGCGGCGGCACGGCTATTCGGCCGGATTCATCCTCAAGTGGTGATGGTTTTGACACCGTGCTCTTTGACCAGGGTCTTGGCGATGATCCAGACTTGGCCTGGGCGAGACATAACCCCGACCATTACTCCCAGATCGAATTTGCTGTGAAGAAATCTCTTGTTGGCGGCCGGACCAATCTGATGTGGTGGGCCGGTGCCATGCTGGATGCCTTCGATGCACAATCCTTTGACCTGGTGGACAGTGCATCTGCGGATACGCTCTATCCCGTTGACACTACCTGCGGCTGGGTCCTTGGGCAGGAAACTAGCTATAACATTCGTAAATGCTATATCGCTCCCGAGCCTACGGCCGGCCCCACAAGGTCCAATCAACCGGTCGAAGATGTCTGCATTCAACCTCCGAAACCATCCTCGGATCCCTGCTGGATTTGGATGGAAGAGGATTGCGAATGGGTCTGCTTCAACTAAGCAGCAAATTGATGATATGATGGAAAAGTGGATGGCAGTAAGATCTTGCCATCCACTTTCTTAATAACTTCTCTCATATTTCATAGAAATCCAAAATTGCTTGACAAACCCTACCTAATGTCTTACAATGCTTATCCTGATGCGGGGTAGAGCAGTGGTAGCTCGTCGGGCTCATAACCCGGAGGTCAGTGG
>CAYUSC010000087.1:3571-11237 GCA_964447265.1 uncultured Candidatus Brevefilum sp. | reverse complement strand
CTAGGCCTTATTCGTAAGGCACATCATTACTCTCCTTACAGGTGGCCGTCTCATCAGCGGCCACCAAAGGGAAAGCGCAAATCATAGGCTGACACGGACGGCTGCTCCCGCCGGTAGCCATAACCCCCTCTGAACCGTGATAAGGGGTAGGAGAATAGGCAGCCTGACTGAGCTGGGATAGGCAAATTTCTCACACTAGATTGTCTCAACCGATAGGGTTACGCTCTCTTCGAGGATGGATTGGGAACAAATTTATTTTACGTAACGTCCTTAAGGGCGTAGAAAGTGAAAAATAAATAATAGATGTTGTGTACGGAGGATTGTATGTATCGAAAAATGCTATTTGTGCTTTTGGTTGTCCTGTTGGCTGTCACCATGACAAGCTGCAAACGGGAGAGTGGACTGGCTAACCCTGCCTCAGTCTACTGCGAGGACCAGGGTGGGACGCTGGAAATCCGTGAAGATGAGGACGGCGGCCAGGTGGGTTATTGCATCTTTGCTGATGGCTCTGAATGTGAGGAATGGGCTTTTTACCGAGGTGAATGCGGTCCGGGAAGTGATTAATCGCATCCTGGTTGTCCATTTTCGGGCGAACGCCAGGCTTTGGGTTGGTCGGGTGAATGCTAAACACTCAAGCCCTTTGAACACCAAAACACTCTCCTTCATGGAGAGTGTTTTGGGATTAATCCCTTTTGAAATTTGGCACTTCTTCGGGCAGCGGCAGGCTCAATTCAACAACGCCTTTCAGTTCGCCATCCTCATAAAAGGGCGCCTGGTAGATCAATTTCCGGATGCCGTGTTTTTCGATTGTATAAACATTCGGTTCGCGACCTTCGAATAAGGCGCGGACTTTTGCCTGCGTTTCCGGTGGATGGCAGTCAATCACGCTTTGACCGATCAGATCTCGGCCGCCATTGTTCTTGAAGGTCTCAGCGGCCTGCGCGTTCATGGCAATGATCGTTGCGTTTTCATCTGTGACGGTGATCGCCGCAGGGAAGTGTTCAAACCAGATTTCGTTTTGCATGGGAACTCCAGAATTGTGTCGAAATAAGCGGATGATTGCCAATCATAACACGATCACAGCATTAGCAAAACTCCTCATCTTCATGAGGAGTTCTAATTAAGTTATTTTTCTTTTCGTGCTGTTTTCTGAAATTTTGTTATTGGGTTTTCTTTTTATTTTTCTTTTCCTCGACCTCAACCACCTCATAACTGAAAGCCCGGGTGATCTCGACCTCGAAGGCATCCGCAATGGCGAAGGCCAGTTTGAGGGAGGGTGAATATTTGTTGGCTTCAATGGCGATGATCGTTTGGCGGGAGACGCCCACTTTTTGGGCCAGTGCCTGTTGGGTCATCTCGTTGGCGAAGAAACGCAATTCCCGGATGTTGTTTTGGATGATGATCTCTTTAGCCATGGATTGCGCCTTTCCGATAGAGGATCAGGTTGACAATGCCCTCAACGATTGTCCCGACGAAGAAAGCGCCGTAAATCAGATTCAGCATAACAGCAGGGGGGAAACCAATGACGATGGAAGCCAGCCCCAGCATCAACCCGGCGGAGAGGGTCACCGAATTGGCTTTTGAGGATTTCAGCTCGAGCAGTTTATCCCGCTCATCCTCGACCAAAGCACCTTTCAAGGCTTCTTCAATTGCAGCGTCTTCGGGATCCTGCTGCTTGACCGCTTCCTGAACGGAGATACCGATCGATAAGATGATGTGGAATACGATCTGGATGATGATGGCTGCGATCGCGGCAATGCCGATGAAGGTCAGCATGGTGATAGCCCAGGGCGTAAGCTCGCTCGTAAAAGAATGTTTGGCAAAAGCGGTGAAGCAATATGCAGTGTAGACTGCAGCCATTGTGAAGATATTGACCAGGGTTCGTCTTTGTGGGTAGGACATTTTTTTATTACTCCTTAGTTAGTTTGTTTTACATTACATATAGTATACTATTTCTCACAAAATGTCAAGTAAATATTACATTATGTATAGTTAATCATTCCTTATCGTGCCGTGACTTGAATTATTAATTTGGGTTATATATGATAAGAGAACAGGATCCACCAGGAAATTTGGCTATGACTGAATTTGCTTCCGTTCCGACGATCCAATCCGCAATCACCGATGAGATTTTCTATGCTCTCGGTCTAAAACATCAGGGGATACTGCGGCGCATGTTTGGTTGGACATTTGCATTGCCCACCCGCAGCTTCGCCCGAAAAATGGCTGCCGTTGACGCGGCGATGGCTGAGGGCGGTGCGCCGGCCGGCTGCCGGGTGATGATGGATGCGCTGAATGTGGATATCCAGGCGATGGGCATCGAACATATTCCCAGTTCTGGCCCGACCATGCTGCTGGCAACCCATCCGGGCGCGTATGATTCGATGGCGATTGGCAGCCTGGTGCCCCGCAGAGATCTTAAAGTGATTGCCACCGGGACGCGGTTGTATTCCGTGCTGCCCAATCTGCGGCCGAATGTCTTTTTTGTAAGTGATAATCCGAAAGAAAATATGCTGACCCTGCGCAGCGCGATCGATCACCTGCGCCAGGGTGGGATCCTGCTGCAATTTGGATCCGGTAAGATTGAGCCGGATCCTGCCACGGACCTGGTGGGTGATTCCGTCTTTGCTAAATGGTCATCCAGCCTGGAGATTATGCTGCGTAAGGCCCCTGAGACAACCGTGGTGCCTACCGTCACCAGCGGGGTACTGCTGGCGCGGTTTCGTGACAGCCTGCTTACCCGACTCCGCAGGAAGGATATGGACCGGCGTCGTTTGGGGGAGTTCATACAGATCATCCAGCAACTGGTCCTTCCCAAGAGCGTGGATGCCCGGGCTAGGATCAGCTTTGGTGAGCCTTTCCGTTTGGCGGATCTGGAGACAGTTAGCACAGGGCGGCGCGTGATGGCCGCAGCGGTTGCACGGGTGAAGGTGACGCTGGCGGAGCATCTGGAATGGATATCGAACTCTAAAGCTGGATAAATCGTTACTTAACGGTTATAACCCGCGTTTTCAATATATTTGCTGAGCTGTTCGATGGTGTATTCATGCTGGGAGATGATGGCTCTGACCACATCACCGATGGAGACCAACCCGACCAGTTCGCCTGAATCCAGGACGGGCAGGTGGCGGATATGTTCATCCGTCATCAACTGCATGCATTCCTCGATACCGGTGTCCGGGCCGACGGTGAAGACTTCCTTTGTCATCAAGGTGATCACCTGCCGGTTCAAATATAAAGCCTCTTCTTCGGCAATTTGACGGACGATATCCCGTTCGGAGATGATGCCGACGATTTGATCGCCATCCACAACCAATAAAGCCCCGACATTCTTCTCAGCTAAGATCTGAATAGTACTGAACACTGTGGTCTCAGGCGCGATCGTCCAGACCTGGTCCCCCTTGACCGATAACAAATCACGTACCGTGGTGAACATGGTTTGCTCCTTATTACAGGGGTTAAGTAATGCGTTTTTAGGTGGGGATGTTCTGTAATGAGACTGGTATTGCTCTACGATTATTTTACACTGAAGGTTGAGGGAATTTCAATTCCGGATGGTTAGAACCCCCGGGTTTGTCCTTTCCAAGGAGCTTTGGTTCCGGCAATGAACTCATCAACGCCGGGACCACCCAAATGGCGGAGCCGCCATATACCATAAACATAACTGCCGACCAATACCAGCAGAGTGATTGGCCATCCGAGCAGGGATTCCATCCAGGCGAGCGTGCCGATCTGCCCCCTGAAAAAGAGAGTGAGTTGCAAGGTCAGACGGAATAAGAAAAAGGCACCCCAAGCAATGGTGACCTCCCGATAAGCCGGGAGGATATCTTTGCGCCAAAACCAGGCCAGCGGCCATCCCCGGGTCAGATGGCTGGCCCAGGCTGCGAGTGGTTTGCCAATCAGCAGGCTGATCAGCGAGGCCAAAACCAGCAAAGCGCTGGTGATCAGCGCGGGGATGAAATAATTAATCGCGTTTTGGGTAAGCAGGGTCAGGCTGATGGCCATTGCGACCAGTAACACACCGGCCAGCGTGTAGCTCCAGGACTGTTTTCGGAACAATTGGTAGAATACCAAAATGAGGCTTAAACTCAACGTTGCGATTGCACCAACTGTTAAACCAAAGGCGGCATTTGTCAGCGCATAGACAAGGGGTAGGATCAGCGCATCCAGAGTCTTTCCGGTCAGGACGGATTTCAGTTCCTGCCCGATTTCTTTTAAATTGATTTTCATGCCTAGCCCGGCAGTACCAGAATGATTCCCACGACGATTTCTACGGCCAGGCTGATCCAGTTGGATTGAACTGCGGATTTATCCACAACCATCGAGATCGCCCGGACTAAGCCGACAAAGAGGTAAGTTACGCCCAACATGGTGTAGGTTTGAGGCAGACGATAGTAGAGGACCATCACGCCGAGGGCAATAAAGAATGCGCCCAAAACCGCCCGAATTTCGGTGATGCCGCGAGGGCTGGGCGCTTCTAACCCGGTAAAGCCATAGACGGATCGGGGATTGACCAGAGAAATGAGACCGGTGGCGATGGTTGCCAGGCCGGCAATAATTTTCAGAACACTGATCAGAGTCATAAGATTATTCCTTTCCAATTGAAGCCAGAATTTGTGACTTACGATCGCCGAGGAAGAAACTCAACCAATCACCTTTCGCCCGGATTACTGCGATCAGTAAATACAGGCTGCCGGTGAAGAATCCCAGTACCATCATCAATATGATCCAGACGATGGCCGCAAGAATATTTTTCTCACGAAATGCAATCCAGATGGAGAACAGGGCGAAACCGACATAAAGGTCAACGAAGGACACCACACCCCAGGGATTGGCAAGCAGCTCAGCGCCATCCTGTGAAAAATTGCCGTTGACGAATCCATTGATCAGGACGGCTGTCATGGCGATGAGGCCGATGATCGCAATTAGTTTAGCTATCTTCATTTTCTCTCTCCTTTGATTTTGGGAACCAGGGGATGAATGCGCTGGTGTTTTTGAGGTATTCCTCATAACCCGGCTTGGTTTTGGTCAGTGTCTTTTCAAGGAGGGCAACCCCGGAAACACGGACCAGCAGCAGTGTCATTATGATTGGGCTGAAGATTGTCCACCAACCGCCGGCTGAAATGGCCAGCAGATAAAAGGCCCACCATTGCGCTGAATCGCCGAAATAATTGGGATGGCGGGTGTAACGCCAAACACCGGTTTGCAGTACCTTGCCTTTATTCTCAGGATTAGCTTTAAAGCGGGATAGTTGGGCATCGCCAACTGCCTCAAAGTAAAAACCGAATAACCATAATCCCAGAGCAACGAAATCCAATGCGCCTATTCCATCCTGAGCATATGGAGTTTGGGCAGCGGTGAGAGGCGCCGCAACAATCCACATAAGAATCCCTTGCAGCAGAAAAACCTTATAGTAACTTTTCCACCACCAATGCGGTCCGTTTTCTTCGCGCATTTTGACATAACGAAAATCTTCGCCCTTGCCCCAATTGCGAATAAGGATGTGGATGGTCAGGCGCAATCCCCAAACGGTCACGAGAATAACGAGGAGCCAGTCCCGCGGACCAAGGCTTCCGAGGGTTGAGATGAAAGCCACCCAGGCGGAGATAACGAAGCCTGCGCCCCAGAAGATATCGACAATACTGCTGTCCTTGAGGATCAGGCTGGCGATCCATAAGGCAGTCATCAGGCCTACGATCCAAAGACCGGTGATTGCATGAAGCTGGAAAAATTCTATGGCAGCCATCGACTCAATCCTTTCTTTGGCTCTTCATCCAAACCTTCCTTTTCAATCCAATTGATGCACAATGCACCGGGGCCGACATGGAACCCAAGGGCTGGATTGACTTCTGCAACCCAGGGCTTTGGCAGGTCAGGATAGCTGGTCTGAAGATGATCGATCAATTCATCGACCTGATCGGGAATATCCGCATGGGTGATTCCAAAGAATTCTGATCTTGGCCTGACCTCAAGCGCTCTGTGGAGAACCTTTTCAAAAGCTTTGTTCCTTGTCCGCGCGACCTCCATTTTTGATACATGCTCGTGCATTTTCAGGATGGGTTTGATCCCCAGGAGGCCAATAACGCTGTGTTGGATGGAATTGATCCGACCACCGCGCAGGAGATAATCGATGGTGTCCAGCTTGGCATAAGCGTGGGCGCGGTGGATCGCGGAATCCAGAATTTTCTGGATGTCCTGGACGCTCTTTCCCTCCTGAGCGGCTTTGGCGGCTTGTACCACGATCAGGCCCAACGCCATGGAGAGATTTCCTGAATCGATCGGAAATACCGGGATTCCTTTAAATTGGACGGCGGCGATTTGCGCTGATTCCAAAACGGCGCTTAAGGTCCTGGAGATATGAATTGAGAAAATGGCCTCAGCCCCTTCATCCATCAAGCGGTGATATTCCTCGAGGAATTTCCCTGGGGATGGCGCCGCGGTGCTGGAATTATGGCTGGAGTTTGGCAATGCCGCGTAAAATTGCTCACGAGTTAGATCCACCGTATCCAGATAGTCCACATCGTTCAAACGGACATGGAGAGGCAAAACCGTTATGGGCAGGCTCCCTGCAACCTCTGGTGGGATATCGCTGGTGGTGTCGGTCAAAATTTGAATGGTCATTTATCCCCTTTCTGAGTAAATTGCTTTTGAATTTTTTTACTTTCTTATTTAATTATAGAGCAAGCCGAAAAGAGAATTCAACTTTTGTATAACCTTTGGATAATCCTTGAGTAATAGGTAAAGAATCTGTTGGAGGGGGGCTGGCGGGTAGAAAATGGCGGATGGGTTTTATCCTTCGTTTATACCCATTATTCCTATAATGAGATTGAACCTAAATGGTACAAATGATTTAGTGGTAGATTATTGGAAATTTCACCAAGAACTTCTAGTAGAGAACTGGTAAGAATATGAATGAGAGAGTGTTTTTAATTGTTGAATTAATTCTTACGTCGTTGGTTCTGGTTCTTTTAGGGGTGATGTCTTGGAACCGGCGGTCAACGGGAAAAGCGGCGATTTTTTTGGCAGTATGTCTGTGGGGCGTCGCCGTCTATAGTTTTGGCTATGGGATGGAGCTTAGCTCATCCACTCAGAATGTGATCTTCTTTTGGGTCCGTTTTGAGCATTGGGGAATCCAGCTCATTGCGCCAACCTGGCTGCTTTTTGCCATGAGTGTTTCCGGTTATGAGAAGATGATCAAACCTTCATTGCTGATGATCCTGGCAATTATCCCTTTGTACCTCTTCCTCACATCTCAAACTCTCGGCTGGCTCAATTGGGGCCATTTGAACCCCAGAGTGGATTATAGCGGTCCATTCCCAACCTTTGCTTATGACCGGAGTGTCTGGAATTATATTGCCGTTGGATATTCGACGTTATGCCTGGCAGGCAGCACCGTTTTATTTACGCTTTCCATGTTCCGGTCTGTGGCATCCTTTAAAAGGAATGCCTCGCTGTATCTGCTCGGGTCTTTGCCCCCCCTGGTAGGACTTTTCCTGCAAAACCTAAAGCTGCTGCCAACCAATATCGACTATGCACCTTTTCTGCTGTCCATCAGTGGACTCATCTTTGTGTATGGTTTCACCAAACTGCGTTTACTGGATATCATCCCCTTAGCCAGAGATTCGATATTCGAGAATATGAGCACCGGGGTTATGATCCTGGATCG
>CAYUSC010000087.1:1804-3471 GCA_964447265.1 uncultured Candidatus Brevefilum sp. | reverse complement strand
TTTTTATGAATTTACTATGGAAAAAGACCTTTTGGATGAATTGGTCAGTCAGGCTGCTCATGATGGGCTGACAGGGATCTATAACCGCCAATACTTTATGAAACTGGCCGATAAGGAGATCCAGCGGCATAACCGGTACGGCGGCGACCTCTCTCTGATCATGCTGGATCTGGATCATTTCAAACAGATCAATGACACTTATGGTCATGCCGCAGGAGATATCGTCTTGCGGACGGTCTCGGATATTTTCTCGAAAATGATCCGGCAATCTGACATTTTTGCTCGAATTGGCGGCGAGGAATTTATCCTCCTGCTGCCCGAGACAAAGCTCGAATCCGCTCAGGTGCTTGCCGAACGTTTACGCAACACGCTGGATAATACTCTGATTGAATATGAAGGTCAGGAATTTTACGCCCATGCCAGTTTTGGGGTGTCCGGTGAGGGGCCGGGCGAAAAATGCAGTCTGGATGACCTTTACCGGGTTGCCGATCGGGCGCTTTATCGGGCGAAATCCATGGGTGGGGCTGCCGTCTGCGTCAATACGCAAAACCCTTTCCAGATGGCTGAAGCCTGATTCAAAGAACCCAACGCTTACCAACAATATAAAATGCGGTGCCAGAACAGCGCCGCATTTTTTCTAATTTATTTTGGATGATTTAGGGCTCAGTCGATGATTTCGACATTTTGAGCCTGGGGGCCTTTTTGACCCTGGACGACTTCAAATTCTACACGCTGACCTTCACGGAGGGTCCGGAAACCCTCAGCATTGATCGCTGTGAAGTGCACGAAGACGTCTTTTTCGCCGCTGTCTCGGGCAATAAAACCATAACCCTTTTCGCCGTTGAACCATTTGACAACGCCAAGTTCTCGTTCTGCCATGCCTGGAAACCTCCTTCGAACAATATTCCTACCTAATCCTGCTAACGTACGTTCCAAACAAGAACAAAACGAACCTTTTTCTTATTGAACTTCCGTTAACCATCCTTTTCAAATATACTATGGATTATTACCCTCGTCAATTATATTTGTAAAAAGGCCAATAAAATCAAAACTGCCCTTCGGGGCAGTTTTGTTTTAAAGGCGATTTTGGAGGATTATTCCGATTCGGCAGGCGGTTCAGTTTTGGCTGCATTCTTCATCTCGGCCCGATATTTCTTGCCTTCCGTTGCTTCCACGATCCCCGCAATGATCAGCATGACGGCGACGCTTTCATCCAGATTGCCGATCCCGGGGAAGACATCCGGAATAAGTTCTAACACACCTGCGGTTGGGTTCAAAAGATAGACCACACCGATCAAAGCCAGGGCATAAACCAGCCAGACCGGCCAGCCGTGCTTCGAGAGGGGTTCAGTGAGCGCTTTGACGAACCCGGAAGGACCTTCTTTTACTTTATCCAGGGGGGTGATTTCTTTAGACATTTTTCTCCTTATCTTTCTTCTCTTATTTTTCTATCTGCTTTATTTTTACCACAACACGCTTTGGATGCTAATCCCAAAAAGTCGGAAGATGTTCCTGATAGGCGATTAAATATTCATCCAGGATTTGTTTGGCGACATCCAAATCCCGGATAACTGGGTCCAATAACAGGGCCTGCAGCGCCATCTGCCGGTCACCTTTTACCACGGAATCGACTGTCAGGTGACTGATGGTGATTTCACGGCGGAGCA
>CAYUSC010000087.1:0-1794 GCA_964447265.1 uncultured Candidatus Brevefilum sp. | reverse complement strand
AATTCCGCAATCCCCTCCGGCATTTCACCGATATGGACGCCTGTGACGCCATCGGCATTTAACACGCCTGGCAGCTCGATGATCGCGCCCAGAGGAAGATTTGAAATCTGGCCCCGGTTCGGAACGTTGACCGCTTCCCAGACAAGATCGCTGTTCATCTGGATGTTCTCAATCACTTCGAGAGCACCTTCGCTATGGCCCGGAATGAAGCCTTCAGGGTTAACCCGCTCGTTGATGGCTTTCTGAAGTGTGACCCATTGTTCGTCGCGCTCCTGGCTGTGGGTATGCCATTCGTAGAGTTCCAGCTCGTATTTTTCCCAGGGCTGGGTGGTGGGGTCGCTGACCCAGGGGAGATATTCGCATAGGTGTTCATCGCCTGGAATCGGGAATAAGCCAAAGGCATCAAAGACCCGATGGCTGAGGGGTTCAAAGGTTTCGGGTAATTGCGCCCAGCGCTCCCGAAACAGCGGATAGAGATCCTTGCCGGTGGCGCGCTCCCGAACGGCCAGCATCCAGGTGAAGTGGTTCACGCCGGCGGCAGTGATTTTCACGTTTTGCTGAGCTTCCATCGCTGTGACCGCGCGGGCTTCATTATATTTCGGGCTGGCATGGGTGCTGGTGAACTGGGGCAGGACTGTGATGCCGAGGTCGTCTTTAAGAGCTTTGCCGACCATGGCATAGCCCACACCCAACTGGTGGCAAAGACCAACCACTTTGATCTTGCTGTGGCGATGGACGGCGGCACAAATCCGCTGCATGGGATTGGTGAAGTTGATGAACCAGGCATCGGGGCAAAGTTCTTCCATGTCCCAGGCGATCTGCAGAATGGGCATGACATTCCGGGCGGCATGGGCGAAGCCTCCCGGGCCGCCATTCTCGGCATAGGGCTGGCGCACCCCGTATTTCAGCGGGATTTGCCAGTCGGATTCCCAGAGTCCTTCACGGGGACCGACTTCGGTGGCGTTGATCACATAGGATGCGCCGGGAAGGGCAGGGCGGTGGGAGGTGTAGGCGGAGATGGTCATCTGGCCATCCCAGACTTCGTTGAGCCACGCAACAAGCTGGCGCATAATTTCAAGATGTTCGGCGTGCCGGTCCACCAGGACCAGTTCACTGCCCTTGAGGTGGGGGCTGCGGAGGAGCGAGACCAGGGTGGTCACGCCAAAGGAATAACTGCCGGCGCCGATGCAGACGATTTTTGTGGGATAGGGCATAATCTCTCCGGTTTTCTTTCAGGATTTGGAGTCAAGATAGGCGTTGATGGCCCGGGCAGCCTTGCGACCGGCGCCCATGGCCAGGATCACCGTTGCGCCGCCGGTGACGATGTCACCGCCGGCATAAACGCCGGGAATGGAGGTCGCCATGGTTTCTTCATCGGTAATGATGTTGCCCCAGCGGTTGAACTCCAGATCATCGGTGGTACGCTGCAGGATGGGGTTGGAGCTGTTGCCAATCGCAACGATCACCAGGTCAATCGGAACCTCTTTTTCAGAGCCTTCAACCGGGACCGGCCGCCGCCTGCCGGAGGAATCCGGTTCACCCAGGGTCATATCAATCACCCGCATGCCTGTCAGCCAGCCGCGCTCATCACCCAGGAAGGCTACAGGGCTTTTCAGGAATTGGAAATCCACGCCCTCTTCCCGGGCATGGTGGATTTCTTCCAAACGGGCGGGCATTTCATTCGCCGTCCGGCGATAGAGGATGCTGCCTTTCTTCGCTCCCAGCCGCAAAGCCACGCGAACTGAATCCAGCGCGGTGTTGCCGCCGCCGATCACGGCCACGTGTTTGTCCCTG
>CAYUSC010000086.1:9835-11266 GCA_964447265.1 uncultured Candidatus Brevefilum sp. | reverse complement strand
TAAACGTGGCTGATGCGGAATTGCCTGAACCTGAGAAGGGCGAGGATGAGCCGGAACTCCCCGCCATAGATGAACAAACCGTGACCGGGTTGATCGCACGGGTCAAGAGCGAGCTAGGCGACAAGGTCAGCGACGTGCGCACGACCGATCGGCTCTCCAATTCACCGGCCCGTCTGGTGGATGCCGAGGGCGCCATGGAGCAATCCGTCCAGCGGGTCTATCAGATGATGGACAAAACCTTTGAAATGCCCAAGAAGGTGCTGGAGCTCAATCCCCGCCACCCGATCATTGAGGGACTGGCTGGGCTGCCAGCCGAAGATCCCCGATTTGGATTGATCGCAGCACAGGTTTATGAAGACGCGCTTCTGGTGGAAGGGCTGCACCCCGACCCGGTGAGCATGGTGGCGCGGATTCAGGAATTGATGGCCGCGGTGCTGAAGGAAACAAAAGAATCCTGATTTTTAATCTTATGAGTTTAATAAAAAACGGCTGAGGCATTACGTCCCAGCCGTTTTATTGTTAATGAGGTGATTAGTCCAACAATTCGACGATGGTGCTTTCGCCCTGGCCCACGCCCACGCAGAGGGTTGCCAGGCCATAGAATGGCCGGGGCGTTGTCGCAGCCCGCCGGCGCATTTCGTGGAGCAGGGTGGTTAAAATGCGCGCCCCGGAACAGCCCAGCGGGTGACCAAGAGCGACAGCGCCGCCGTTGACGTTGGTGATCTCATGCGCCAGACCCAGGTCCTGCATCACGGCCAGGGATTGCACGGCGAAAGCTTCGTTGAGTTCAGCCAGCCGGATATCTTCGATGCTCAATCCGGCTCGTTCCAGGGCTTTTTGGGTGGCCGGGATCGGACCCAGCCCCATCACGCGGGGTGGAACGCCCGCCGAGGCCATGCTCACGATCCGCGCCATCGGGTGATAGCCCAGCTCGCGGGCGGTTTCCTCTTCCATGACCAGCAACGCCGCAGCGCCGTCATTCAGCCCCGAGCTGTTCCCGGCCGTGACGGTTCCATCCGCTTTGAAGGCGGGCCGTAAACGCGCCAGCGCTTCCAGGGTGGTATCGCGGCGGGGGCGCTCATCGGTGTCGAAGACGACAGGGTCGCCTTTGCGTTGGGGAATCTTGACAGGCAGGATTTCTTCGGCGAACTTACCGGAATCAATTGCCGCAATCGCTCGGCGGTTGCTGGCGAGCGCAAATTCATCCTGCGCCTCACGCGAAATGCCATATTCCTCGGCGATGTTCTCGGCGGTGATCCCGAGTGCATCCGTGCCGTAAGATGATTCCATTTTGGGGTTCACAAACCGCCAACCCAGGGTGGTGTCATAGGCCGTCAGGTTGCCGACCGGTTGAGCCGGTTTGGGCATGGCATAAGGGGCGCGGCTCATGCTTTCCACGCCGCCGGCGATAAACGCTTTGCCGTCCCCGGC
>CAYUSC010000086.1:3151-9735 GCA_964447265.1 uncultured Candidatus Brevefilum sp. | reverse complement strand
GGCTAACGAGCCGCCCAGGTTCCCAATCGGGGTTCGGATGGCATCAACAATTACAGCTACGGGCATAGGTTCTCTCCTAGTGGTGAGGTTTTTAACGATTTTACCATTGAGGAGCGGGAGTGAAGTAAGTTGAGCGATTAGTTCTTACCTTGAGCGGGGTGGTTTTACCCCATCCCCGTCCCATCCCCCGAGGAACGAAGTGACGAAGCCCCCGAAACGAAGTGAAGGGGGTGGGGAAGGAGTATTGGAGTGATTGCTTTCTTTCCTCCTAATTGCCTAAATACTGAGATTGCTTCGCAAGGCTCGTAATGACAAAAAAGGTCTTGTCAGTGCAACAAGTTGACCCGCTCTCAAATTGTCAACGAAGCCCCCAAAGCGCAGCCGAGTGGGGCAGGCTGATAGCCGGGAGGAAGCAATCTTTGAAACCCAAATTAATCCAATTTCAGGTCTCCAACAACAATTTCACTTTTTCTCTTGATTTTCCCAATGATAGTAAATGGTGAGGATTGATGATCAAATTATTTATTATTTCTGGGACAGCAATCCCAGGATTTATCCTATAATTGACTTTTAAATTCAGATGGTTTTATCGGTGAGGCTTGAATATGGACGCAAACAGAAATTCAAAACGGATTGTGATCAAGGTCGGCACCTCCACCCTTACGGATGGCAAGAAAGAACTCTGTCTGGCGAGGATGGTGGACCTGGCGCGGCAAATCACGGAGATCAAGGCGTCCGGAATACAGGTGGTGCTGGTCAGCTCCGGCGGAATCGCCGCGGGGCGTGAGATGATGTCGCACCCGGACCTGCCACGCTTTCTTCCAGCCAAGCAAATGCTGGCAGCGGTTGGCCAACCGCGGCTGATGGCGATCTATACCCAGCTTTTTGCCCTCTACCAGCAGCCGATTGCCCAGATTCTGCTCACCCGTGATGACCTGGCGGACCGGCGGCGTTATCTGAACGCCCGCAACACCCTGGAGGCCCTGCTGGATTACGGCATCATCCCGATTATCAATGAAAATGACACCATCGCCACGGAGGAGATCCGTTTTGGTGATAATGACAACCTTTCTGCCCTGATCGCCACCGTGCTGGAAGCGGACCTGCTTCTGCTGCTGACGGATCAGGACGGCGTTTTCGAGGCTGATCCGGCTTTGAACCCGGAGGCTGAAT
Organism: uncultured Candidatus Brevefilum sp.; assembly: GCA_964447265.1. Classification (GTDB taxonomy): domain Bacteria; phylum Chloroflexota; class Anaerolineae; order Anaerolineales; family Anaerolineaceae; genus Brevifilum. Next base: position 8,562 of record CAYUSC010000086.1, on the reverse strand, counting down.
TGATCCGGCAGGTGGGGGAGGAGGCGATTCCCGAGGAGATTTTGGCCGCCGCAACAGCCAGCCGCACCGGATTGGGGACGGGCGGGATGGCCAGCAAGCTCAGCGCGGCCGACCTGGCCCGCCATGGCGGCGCGACCGTTGTGATCGCCAATGGCGGCACGGACCGGGTCATCCCCCGGATTGTCCTCGAACGGGAGCCGCTGGGAACGACTTTTCTGCCGTTGACGACCCATCTGGAAAGCCGTAAACGGTTTCTGCTGGCCGGGATGGCGGAATCTTCCGGTACGCTCCGGATTGATGCCGGCGCGGTAAAAGCGTTGCGCAAGGGCGGCAGCATCCTGCCGGTGGGCGTGACGGCTGTGGAAGGCGAGTTTTCCCGCGGCCAGAGCCTGACCGTCGTGGATCCTAAAGGCGCGAAAGTGGCGGTGGGGCTGTGTAATTACAGCGCCGCAGATCTCCGGAAAATTACCGGTCAGCGTTCCGACCAGATTGAAGCGATCCTGGGCTATGCCTACGGCGCCGAGGCCGTCCACCACGATAACCTGATGCTGCTCTGAGGAGGCTGCCGATGACCGTTGATCTGAAATCCATGGCTCATGAAGCCCGTCAGGCTGCTTTGCTCCTGCGGACATTCCCGCGGGAGGTGAAGGACCGGGTGCTGAACCTCCTGGCTGTAAAATTAATTGAAGAACAGGACGCGATCATTGCCGCCAATGCGAGGGATTTGCTCCAGGCGGAAACGGCGGGGCTGGCCCCCGCGATGGTTGACCGTTTGCGGTTGGATTCCGGCCGTTTGGCGGGGATTGCCGCGGACTTACGCAAGGTGACCGAGTTGGATGACCCGGTGGGCAAAGTGTTTGACGAACACGTGATGCCTAACGGATTGCAGGTGCATAAGGTGCGGGTGCCGATTGGGGTGCTGGCGGTGATCTATGAATCCCGGCCAAACGTGACCATTGACGTGACCGGACTGGCCCTCAAATCCGGCAACGCAGTCATCCTGCGCGGCGGCAGCGAAACCTTGCATTCCAATCAGGCGCTGGTGGCGGTGATCCGCGCGGCGCTGGCCGAGAGCGGGCTGCCGCAGGGAGCGGTTCAGTTCATCGATTCGCCTGACCGCGGTTTGGTGATGGAACTGCTGCAGATGGGGGATGAAATTGATATGCTGATCCCGCGGGGCGGCGCCGGGCTGCACCGCTTCTGCCGGGAGAACAGCCGCATCCCGGTCATCACCGGGGGGATCGGGGTTTGCCATCTCTTTGTGGATCAGAGCGCCGACCTGCCCGCGGCACTGGCTGTGATCCGTAATGCCAAGGTGCAGCGGCCCAGCGTCTGCAACGCGCTGGATACCCTGCTGGTGCATCGGGCGGTGGCAGCGGAGTTCATCCGGGCGGTCGTGAGGACCCTCAGTATCGATGGGGTCACCTTCCGGCTGGACCCGGAGGCGCTGGCGGAGATAAATCAATATCCGAATTTGCAACCCTTTGTTGTGCCTGCCGGACTGGATGATTTTGACACCGAGTGGCTGTCACTGGTGCTGGGGATCAAGGTGGTGGCGGGGTTGGAGGAGGTTTTGGATCACATTCAGGCGCACAGCACCGGCCATTCCGACGGCATCCTCACGCAGGATCAGGCCAATGCGGATCGCTTCGTACAAATGGTGGATTCGGCGGCGGTGTATGTGAACGCCAGCACGCGCTTCACCGATGGTTCGCAGTTGGGGCTGGGCGCGGAGGTGGCGATCTCCACCCAGCGGCTGCATGCCCGCGGACCGATGGCCCTGGAAGCGCTGACCACCTATAAATGGGTGATTCGCGGCGAGAATCACGTCCGCCCGGATTGAACCCGGCGTTGTTATTGACGGTTGGTGGAGGAAATGGATTAGATGGAATTTACAGCCCAGTTAAGTCAAGTCGTTGAACTGCAAAAGCGGGTGGCGCACCTCAATCCCCTTTTCGAGCAGCATTACCCTGTGGCGGTTGCGGTGGATAGCGCATTTATGATCCATGAATTTGATCCGCAAGTTGGTGGATATGTCCTGACGCAGAGGGCGCCAGTGCCGTTTCCGATTCCGGAAGGTATCCGGGCAGCTTTCCCCTTGGAAGCGCTGGATGGTCGTTCCGCGGCGGTGATCACACCGGACGCGTTTGACGCTCTGGGGGAGCAGGTATTGATCCTGCATGAATTTGTGCATTGTTACCAGCATCTGACTTGTGAGGAGTCCCTCAAAGGGCAATTGAAAATTGCTCGCCAGGCGGAAGCGGAAGGGCATCACTCCTGGGAACTGGATACGCCGTTTCCATATGATTCGGGGGTTTTCACGGACCTCTACACAGGATATTTGTCTGCCTTGAAGGTGGATGATGCGGATGGAATTAGACAAGCCCGGAAAGGCCTGCGCGCGGTGCTCTCTCCGCTGGATTGGGAGTATATGGTCTGGCAGGAATGGAAAGAGGGCTATGCCCGCTTTGTGGAAAACCAGATCCAGCGGCGGCTGGGCTTGAAGGTGAATACCTATGGCGAAGAGCCGCCTTATAACCGGATCACCTTCTATGTGGGCGGGGCAGCTTATTTTGATTTTCTGGCGCAGCGAGAGCCCGAGGCGCTGACGGATCTGCCGGGGCTGTTCACGCGATTGATGACCTGGGGAGCGACAACCTCATGAAAATCCAGATGGATTACGGCCGGCAGGGGCTCGCACTGGACGTCCCGGAAACCGCGGATGTCTTTCTTGTGCGCGAAATGAGACCCCTCGAGGATGAAGCCGCCGCCATCCGAACCGCGCTGCGCAGCCCGATTGGTAGCTCGCCGATGAAGGACCGGTTGCAGCCGGGGATGACCGTTGCGCTAGTCCATACCGACATCACCCGCGCCACGCCCAATGACCGCCTGCTGCCGGTGATCCTGGCGGAACTGGAAGCGGGAGGCATTCGCCGGGAGGATATCACCCTGATCAATGGCCTGGGCACCCATCGACCCCAGACCGAGGCTGAACTGCGGGCTATGCTGGGGAATGAGGTTGTTGACCATTATCGCTGCATCCAGCATGATGCCACGAACGCGGCTGGTCTGGTTTCTCTGGGCGAGACTCAACTGGGGCATCCCTTGTGGGTCAACCGTGCGCTGATGGAAGCGGACCTGAAGATCCTCACCGGGTTCATCGAGCCGCATTTCTTTGCCGGTTACAGCGGTGGCCCGAAGGCGATCCTGCCAGGGGTGGCCGGTTCGGCGAGTATTTTTGCCAATCACAGCCCGGCCATGATCGCGGACCCCAATGCCGGTTTCGACCGGACGGTGGGCAACCCGATCTGGGAGGAAATGCTGGAAGCCGCCCTGCGGGTGGAAAACACTTTTCTGGTCAATGTCACCCTGAACCGGGAAAACGCCATCACCGGTGTCTTCGCGGGGGACTTGCAGGCGGCCCATGCGGCGGGCTGCGACTTCGTGCGCCAATCCAGCCGGTTTGAGATTTCGGAACCCTATGATGTGGTGGTCACCACCAACAGCGGATATCCCCTCGACCAGAACCTCTATCAGTGCGTCAAAGGGCTGGCGGCCGCGGCTCGGGCGGTGCGCCCCGGCGGCGCGATCCTGCTGCTGGCGGCCTGTGAGGAAGGGCTGCCGGATCATGGCGAGTATGCCCGGCTGCTGCGGGAGGCGGGTTCACCGCAGGCGGTGTTGGATAGGGTTCTGCAACCCGGATTTTCCTGTCAGGATTCGTGGCAGGTGCAGGTCCAGGCCCAGGTACAGTTGGGGGCTGAGGTTTTTGTCTACAGTGAGGGCCTCAGCGATAAACAGGTGGCTGACAGTCTGCTGACACCCTGCCGCGATCTGACCAATGGCCTCGAGGAGTTGATGGCGTGGTTCGGTTCAAGGGTTTGCATCCTGCCACAGGGGCCATTAACCATTCTCGACCTGGCCCAATAACCAAAATCAGGTCGTTGACTTCCATAAATCTATATATAATTAAATTGAATATTTTATGCGTTAATTGGGAGGGTTGGGATGTCTTCTTTTGTGTTTGATAAGAAGGTTCGGAAAACGGCGGGATGGCTGCTGGTTGCCAGCATCATCGTAATGCTCATCGGTCAGCTTGGCTCGTATGCCGCCATGACCAGCGGCTTCACGGTCAAAGTTAGCAATGTGACCTTTGTTAACCAAAACGGGCTGACCGTGCGCGGAAAGCTTTTTCAACCGGCCAATGCGACGGTGGACACCCCCGCACCCGGAGTGGTCTATCTGCATGGTTACCAGAACAACCGCGAGACCTCCGACCCCTATGGGATTGAGTTGGCCCGGCGGGGTTTCGTGGTGATCACGCTGGATACCCTCGGGCGGGGCAACTCCGACAATCAGTTTGATGAAGATGATCCCGGATTCGATCCCACCTATGGCGCCGAATCCGCCTTTGTCTACCTGCAAAACCTGCCCTATGTTGATGCCGACCGCTGCGGCCTGGGCGGTCACAGCCTGGGCGGAGAGATGAGCTATGCCGCGGCCGCTGCCAACCCGGAAGTGCAGGCGATTGTCTTCTCTGGCTATGGTTATCTGGAAACGGCCACTCTGGACAGCCCCAAGAACATGTTGATGATCCTCGGCAAGTACGACGAATACCGGGAGCGGATGACGGGGACGGATGATTTTGAGGCGGAATGGATGAGCAGCCCCCAGACCCTGGCGGCAATTGGTTCCACCGGACTGGCCTTTGACACCACCTATGGTTCTTTCGAGGATGGCACGGCCCGCCGGGTGCACATGACCCTCACAACCCATGTGGGCGAAAGCTTCGATCAGGGCGCAATCGCCGAAGCGATCACCTGGTACCACGACGCTCTGGACCCGGACAAGCCCCTGACGATCCCGGCCGATCAGCAGATCTGGCGCTATAAGGAGATCGGGTCACTGGTGGCGCTGGTGGCTGGGATTTTCAGCGTCATGCCGGCCGCGGTGCTGTTGTTGGGCATCAAGCCCTTCTCCGCCCTGGCCGGATCACCGGCATCCAACTATGTCTGTGACCGCAAGACTTTCCGCAATGCTTTCCTGATCAACGGCGGGCTGACGTTATTATTCCTGCCGCTGGTGCTGACCATCTTTGGCCTGCATGTCTACGTGGTGCGGATTGATAAAGTCTTTCCCATGATGATGGTCAACGGGGTGGTCTTCTGGTTTCTGGTGATCAATATCATTGGTTTTCTCCTCTTCCGCAAATGGCTGAAGAAACGCCGGGAAGCTGACCCCATTGTGAATGCGCAGGAATTGGGGATCTCGGATTCCGAAGACAAAATCCGCCCGCGCTGGTCCAAAATCTGGCGGGCATTACTGTTGGGCGTGGTGCTGTTCGCCTTTGTCTACGCATTGGAGGTAATCCCTGAATCGATGCTGCTGGTGGATTGGCGCTATAAGTTCCCCTA
>CAYUSC010000086.1:0-3051 GCA_964447265.1 uncultured Candidatus Brevefilum sp. | reverse complement strand
CGGTGTTGTATGAAGCGACCGGCTCGGTTTACCCCGGTGCGGTGATCAACGCCCTGATCGTGACCTGGATGTTTACTTCCTCTTCGGTGATCGCCCCGCTGCCGATTTAATTTATGATTTTCTAGGTAGGGGAGGCCCTTGTGGCCTCCCTTTTTGTTTTTCTCTGTCACGCTGGAAGCGTGACCTACAAAACTGGAAGCGTGACCTACAAAGCTATCCGCCTGACCTCTTTGCCATCCTTTCTTCACCCTTTCCTCAGCCCTTATCCAAATTGAACTAGTGTTATACTATTAGCGCATGTCCTGCGAACCTCACCAAACCACATTCCAGGACATTTCGAACCGTTAATCACCATAAGGAGGACCGTTAATGCCCGCGAAGGGATTTATTGAAGTCAACGAGTTGTATTGCAAAGCCTGCCAACTCTGTGTGACGGATTGCCCCCAGGATGTATTGGCGCTGGATATGGAACATCTGACCCCCAAGGGTTACCATCCTGCGCACATGGTCAATCCGGAAGCCTGCACAGGGTGCGGCATCTGCGCCGTTGTTTGCCCGGATGCTGCGATCACAGTTTACCGGTATGACCATCAGAAGGCGGAGGCTTGAGATGACAAAACAACTCATCAAAGGTAACACCGCAGTTGCTGAGGCCGCCCTGCGGGCGGGCCTTGAAGCTTATTTTGGCTATCCCATCACCCCCCAAACCGAACTTTTAGAGCACCTTTCCGCTCGGATGCCCGAATTGGGCCGTCCGTTTGTTCAGGCTGAATCGGAACTGGGCGCGATCAATATGGTTTACGGTGCAGCCTGCACCGGTAAGCGGGTGATGACCTCTTCTTCCAGCCCGGGCGTCAGCCTGATGATGGAAGGTCTGTCCTATATCGCCGGCACCGAATTGCCGATGGTGCTGGTGGATGTGGTCCGCGGCGGCCCCGGCCTGGGCAATATCGCCCCGGCGCAGGGTGACTATGATCAGATCGTCCACGGCGGCGGTCATGGCGACTATCGCATGATCGTCCTTGCCCCTGCCAGCGTGCAGGAAGCTGTGGACCTGACCGCCCTGGCGTTTGACCTGACAGAGAAATATCGCACGATCACCACGATTATGATGGATGGCAGCATCGGCCAGATGATGGAACCGGCCGAACTGCCGCCTTTCCAACCTCTTAAGACAGAAGTTCCCGATTGGGCAGTGCGCGGCGCCAAGAACGGCGAGAAGCACCTGCTGACCTCCATCAACCTGGACGCCCCCGCCCAGGAAGTGATGAACCTGCGCTTGATGACCCGCTGGCAGGAAATTGAAGCCAACGAGGTCCGCTGGAAGGGCTATTTCCTGGAAGATGCGGAATACGTCTTGGTCGGCTTCGGCACCGCCGGGCGGATCTCGCTCTCCGCTGTCCGGGCTGCCCGCGAGCAGGGCATCAAAGTTGGGCTGCTGCGCCCGATCACTCTTGCGCCTTTCCCGGTTGATATCCTGAATGAGCTGACCGAGAAAGTGAAAGCCTTCCTGGTGGTTGAGATGAACGCCGGCCAGATGCTGGAAGATGTCCGGCTCGTGGTCCGCGGTCGCAAACCGGTGGAGTTCTTCGGCCGGATGGGCGGCGTGGTGCCCTTCCCGGATGAAGTCCTGACCGAGATCAAGCGCCTGGCCACCGAACCGCAGACCACCGAGGGTCACCCCCGTGACCGCTGGCTGGCCCGTCTGCGGGAGACGATAGGATAAGGAGTGGATGATGACAATCGCAGAAGTACCTACCAAAGTTGTTTACAGCCGTCCGAAATCCCTGAATGACCGGGTAACGCATTATTGCCCCGGCTGCACCCACGGCATCGCCCACCGCTTGGTGGCTGAGGTGCTGGATGAAATGGGCATTATCGAAGACACGATTGGCGTGGCTTCGGTTGGCTGTTCCGTATTTTCATATAACTATTTCGATGTTGATTTCGTGGAAGCGGCGCATGGACGCGCCCCGGCCATGGCCACCGGCATCAAACGGGTCTATCCCGATCACTTTGTCTTTACCTATCAGGGTGATGGCGACCTGGCCTCGATTGGCATGGGCGAGATCGTCGGCGCGGCCTCCCGCGGCGAGAAGATCACCGTGATCTTCATGAATAACGCCAACTATGGCATGACGGGCGGCCAGATGGCCCCCACCACGCTCCCCGGCCAGAAGACGACCTCTTCACCCACCGGGCGGGATGTCAGCCGGCAGGGTTACCCGATCCAGACCGCGGAAATGCTTTCCACACTGGAAGGCGCCAGCTATGTCGTGCGGCGCAGTCTGCATAACAGCCGCGAGGTCCGCCGGGCCAAACAGGCGATCCGCACGGCCTTTGAAGTGCAGAAAGCCGGTTTGGGCTTTTCGCTGGTGGAACTGCTTTCCACCTGCCCGACCAACTGGGCCTTAACCCCCGTGGAAGCTCGGGAATGGGTGGAAGAACGGATGCTGCCGGTCTACCCCCTGGGCGATTACAAGATCTCCGCTGCAGCCGCAGCGTTAAATAAAAAGGAGGGATGAGCATGCAACAAGAAGTGATCGTTGCCGGATTTGGCGGCCAGGGTGTGCTTTTTGCCGGTAAACTGCTGGCCTATACGGCCATGGAAGTTGGCAAGGAAGTGACCTGGATCCCCTCCTATGGCCCAGAGATGCGCGGCGGAACCGCGAACTGCACCGTGGTGATCTCCGATGAGGAGATTGGTTCGGCGTTTGTGGAATACCCCACTGCCGTGATTGCGATGAACAAGCCCTCGCTGGATAAGTTCGAGAAGCTGGTTGCTCCCGGCGGCGTGCTGGTGGTCAACAGCTCAATGGTGGATCGGCCGGTGGAACGGACCGACATTATCGTCGTCAGCCTGCCTGCCAATGAGATCGCCGAGGCTTTGGGCAGCGGTAAATCCGTGAACATGGTGGTGCTGGGCGCACTGCTTGGAAATCTGGACCTGGTCCCGATGGAAGCAGTGGAAAAGGCGCTGGATGGCCATACTCCCGAGCGGCACAAGAAGTTCCTCAAGGGGAACATCGAAGCGCTGCATAAGGGTGCGGA
>CAYUSC010000085.1:0-11291 GCA_964447265.1 uncultured Candidatus Brevefilum sp. | reverse complement strand
CATCCAGTTGCTCTGGTAACTGCCCACTTTTGTGGGGGCTACCATATCCACTGTCACGTCAATTGCCTGGCCTGGCGCAACTTCATCCGCCAGATAATGGGTTTGAAAGGCGCTCAGGCTGTTTCCCGAGAAGAAGACCACCGAATAAGCCCGGGACCAGGTGCAGGAGCCGACATTCTCCAGCCGCCAGGTCTTCGAAAAGCTTTCACCCTGCGCCAGAATGGTGTCATCAGGGATGGTGATGTCAAAAGGATGCCCGGCCGCGGCCTGATTGCAGGTTGCGGCTGAGGTTGGCGTCTGGATAGCGGAACGCGTGCGGTCGATCGTTGGTTCCGGTGTCCAGCTGCTAATGGGGGTCAGGGTGGCTGTCGGGAGGGCTGTTTCCGTCCGCGCGGCATCCTGAGTGGCCAGAATGACGGCGGTCTGAAGCAACTCAGTTGCGTCAGGCACAGCGATTTCCGTTTCTGCCACAGTTTGCCGGCAAGCCGACACCGCCGCCAACAGAATTATGCCAATGATGATGATTAAATATTGTTTTTTCATTCGTTATGAATTCTACCTTATTCATTCCAATTTCAAAGCCGACAATTATAATACAATTGTGATGACTTGTCAGGAACTGGAGATTACAGTATAGTTCTAAAATCGCTAGGGAAACCATTATCTATTAAATGAAATAACCACCAAACCAGAAGAAAACTTATGATGACTTCAAACACGAAAATTAATGCCTGGTTGGATCGGCCTGTTTTCTCATTTTGGCCGCGCTTCACAATTTACCACCTGATCGTCGCCCTGATCCTGATCACCGCCGTGCTCAGCCGCTTCATTATGCTGGGCGATAGGACCATGAGCCATGACGAAACCAACCACGTGGTCCCCGCCTACGATTTCTATCAGGGCACAGGCTACCTTTATGACCCCGTCACACATGGGCCGCTGCAATTCCATCTGATTGCCCTTTCATACACGCTCTTTGGTGACAGTGATTTTTCAGCCCGGGTGCCGGATGCCGTTTTTGGCATCGCCGTGATTATTTTTGCAATTTTTGCCTTCAAGCGTTATATTGGCCGCCTGGGTGGGCTAATTGCCGGTTTTCTCTTCACTATTTCCCCCTACATTTCATTTTATAGCCGCTACACCCGGAATGAGATCTATATTGTCTTTTGGGGTATGGCGCTGCTGTGGGGTGTGCTGCGATACCTGGAATTAGGGAAAAAGCGGACGTTGATCTTCATCACAATCATCACCGCCCTGCATTTCTGTGACAAAGCCACCTCCTATATCTTCACCGCCGAATTGCTGATCTTCCTTGCGCTTATTTTCGGTATCCGGCTTCTCTCCAAAACCTGGAATAAGGAGAACCTGAAACTGCTGTTCATTATCACAGTCGGGATCACCATCGTCGCCGGCCTGGCAGCCTTTGCCCTGGGCTATACCGCTCTGACCAATACAACGGAAACCGACAGCGACATTGGCGTCATGCTCAATGCCATGCCCGCCGCCACCCGGATCGAGATCGGTGCGGCAGGCGTGGTGGCAATCGCCGGTCTGATCACCGCAGGTATCCTGCTGGTCAAAGGGGTTGGCTGGAAGGGCATCCGGGATGAACGCACCTTCGATCTGCTGATCCTGCAGGGGACTTTCGTGCTGCCGCTGCTGGCCGCCCTCCCCATGGCGATCATCGGCCTCAACCCTCTGGACTACTCCAACCCCGGCATTCTCAACGCATTAATGTTCCTGGTGCCGCTGTTTGTCATTTCCGTTTTGATCGGCCTCTGGTGGAACGGCAAAGTCTGGCTGATCAATACCGGCATTTTCTGGGCTATCTTTATTCTCTTCTACACCACCCTCTTCACCCAAGGTGTAGGCTTCGCCAAAGGACTGATGGGCGCGCTGGGCTACTGGCTGGCGCAGCAAGGCGTCACCAGAGGTCAGCAGCCCCTCTATTATTATGCACTGATCCAGATTCCTATTTATGAGTATCTGCCCGCCTTAGGGACCTTTATAGCCGCCATCATGGGCGTCTCCCTGGGCGTCAAGTCCCTGGTGAAAACCAGGAAGGACCGCAGCCCGGAAAATGAACCGTTGGAATACGAGGCTGAGATCGAAGAGCCTGTAATTTCCGAGGAACCCTTCCCAACTGCGGAAGAAAAGCGACGTTCCCGGATCGTGGATAATGAAGGCGAGGAACGCAAACCGCCCATCCTCGCTTTATTGCTCTACTGGTCGGTAATGAGCCTGATCGCTTTCAGTTTCGCCGGGGAACGGATGCCCTGGCTGACCACCCACATCACCATGCCGATGATCCTCACTTCAGGATTGAGTTTCAGCTACCTGCTGGAATCCTTCGAATGGGAAAATTTCAAGCGCGGTCGCGGTTGGCTGGTCGTGCTGGTCGGCACGATCTTCATCCTGACCCTTTTCCAAACCTTTGGCAGCCTGCTGGGCGCCACCCCACCCTTCCAGGGCAAAACCCTGACCGAGCTCCAGGCAACCAGCACTTTCCTGATGGCAAGCCTGGGCATGATCGCCTCTGCGGTTGGGTTAGGTTTCCTCCTGCGCGGGTGGAAGTTCAACCAGCTTGCCAAATTGGGTTTGATCATTTTTATCGGCATTTTGTCGGTATTGACCATCCGCACTGCCTATCGGGCCAACTTCATCCTCTATAACACAGCCGAGGAATACCTCGTCTATGCCCATGCCAGCGCGGACCCGAAAGATGTCCTCGCTCAGGTGGAAGAGATCAGCAACCGGGTGGCCAATGGTAAGGATATCGTCGTTGCCTATGACAATGACCTGCTCTATCCCTATTGGTGGTATTTCCGGGACTATCCCAATAAGCGCTATTACGCCGACACGCCCACCAAGGACCTTCGGGATGCGCCGATCATCCTGGTTGGCTCGGATAATTACGGCAAGATCGAGGCAGTCGTTGCGGATGATTACGTCCAATTCGATTACACCCGCATCTGGTGGCCTATGCAGGATTATTACAACCTGACCCTCCAGAGAGTCTGGAACGCGTTCACCGATCCCCAGATGCGGTCCGCGCTCTGGCAGATCTGGCTGAACCGGGACTATTCGGAATATGCCGCTCTGACGGGCAGTCAATCGCTGACCGCTGAAACCTGGCAGCCCTCCTCCGGCTTCCGTATGTACGTCCGCAAAGATGTCGTTTCGCAAATCTGGGAATACGGCGCGGCGCCGGTGACCCTGGAACCGTCCGTGGACCCCTACGAGGCCGGCACAATCACGCTTGATGCCAGCCAGATCATCGTCGGCTCCAGCGACTACACGCTGGATACCCCGCGTGATATTGCCTTTGCCGCAGATGGTACGCTCTACGTGACCGATTCCACCAATAACCAGATCCTCCATATTGACCAGGAGGGCAATTTGATCGACTCCTGGGGTGAATACGGCGCCAGCGACTTTGCCAATGGGATTGACGCCCCTGCCGGCGCTTTCAGTGAGCCCTGGGGCATCGCGGTTGGCCCGGATGGCTCCGTCTATGTGGCGGACACCTGGAACCACAGGATCCAGAAGTTCACCGCCGATGGTGACTTCATAACCATGTGGGGCGATTTCGGCGCAGCGGAAACCCTCTATTCTTTCTGGGGGCCGCGCGGTGTGGCCGTGGATGATGCCGGCCATGTCTTCGTCACCGACACCGGCAACAAGCGGGTGGTGATCTTTGACAGCGACGGAAACGCGCTGACCTCCTTTGGCGGCGCGGGCCTGGAAGTGGGCCAATTTGACGAACCTGTGGGCATTGAAGTCGATGACCAGGGTCGGGTCTATATCGCCGACACCTGGAATGACCGTATTCAGGTCATGATCCCGGATGGCGTAGGGTCCCTCACCTATTCAACCAATATCGAATGGGACATCGATGGCTGGTATGGCGATTCTCTGGATAACAAACCCTTCCTGACCATTGACGAAAATTACAACGTCTTTGTCTCCGACCCGATCCTGGGCCGGATCCTGGAATTTACCGGGGACGGCACCTTCCTGCGGACCTGGGGCACCTATGGCACCGCAGCCTCCGAGATTGGTGTGGCCGGCGGCCTGGCCGTGGACACCGATGGCCGGATTTGGATTGCGGATTCCCTCAATGGTCGCTTGATGATCTTCACCCTGCCTGAATTGACCCCAACGGGCGACACCGCTGTGGATACCGTGACCGGGGAAGACACAAATCTTGACAATCCCTTCGGCGAGGAAACCCAGGTGGAAGAAGAAACTCAGGTGGATGTCGAGCCAACAAATTAATTGGATATCTTTCCCCAATTCCTACATAAATAGAAAAACTGCCTCGAAAATCGAGGCAGTTTTTTGTTTCATCTGAAGTGTTCTCTACTTGATCGCTTTTTCAACGACGGCGGAGAATGCTTCCGGGGCTCGGACAGCCAGGTCAGCCAGCATCTTGCGATTGAGGTTGATATTGGCTTCCTTCATCCCGTGGACCAGCCTGCTGTAGGTCGTCCCATTCAGCCGGGCTGCCGCATTGATGCGGGCAATCCACAGTTTGCGCAGGTCCCGCTTGCGGTTCCGGCGGTCGCGATAAGCATACCATTGACTCTTGAGGTATTGCTCATTCGCCCGGCGGAACAGCTTGCTTTTAGTTCCGTAATAGCCCTTGTTGAGCTTTAGGATTTTCTTGTGCCGCCTGTACCCAGACGGGCCACCTTTTACACGTGCCATTTTACACTCCTTTGCGAACCCCTGGGCGCCGGTGGCAGCTTTCAAGCCACCTGTTGCGAACACCCAACAGCCGCAACCATAAAAATTAGTTCAACGAGACTTAGTCTTTTTTGCCCATATACGGCGCGAGGCGACGGACAGTCTTCTTCAGATTACGGGTCTTCACAGGGATCATTTCCTCAAACATCTGCTTGGTCCGATCCGAGGTCCGACGGCGAAGGTGCCCTTTACCGATTTTGGTGCGCATGATCTCGCCCGAACCGGTCATTTTGAATCGCTTCGAAGTCGCTTTATGGGTCTTCATTTTAAACTTGCCATCTTTTTGCTTGCGTGGCATCTTATCTAACTCCTCTCAAGAAAATCCCACGGCACAGGCTTGCCAGGCCGCAGGGTTTTTGATTGACTGAATATTTGATCGTTCTTCCGGTCAGAATATCGGTTTTTTATTTTTTCGGTGCGAGCATCATGAACATGGAACGGCCTTCCAATTTGGGGGCCTGTTCGACATCTGATACATCCGCTAAATGCTCTGCAATTTCTCGCAGATCTTCCAGGGCAAGTTCCGGGTAAGTGATCTCACGACCGCGGAAGCGGATCGTTACACGAACTTTCATCCCATGTTGCAGCCACCCGCGGGCATCCTTAACTTTGAAGCCCTTATGGTGGTCAGTTGTCTTTGGGCGCAGTTGAATCTCTTTGATCTCGATCTTGGTCTGCGCTTTCCGTGCTTCCCGTTCCTTCTTCTCTTTCTCATAAAGGAACTTGCCAAAGTTCATAATCCTTGCGACGGGTGGGTCGGCATTGGGGGCGACTTCAACCAGGTCAAGCTCTGCAGCCTCAGCCTTGGTCAGCGCATCCCGTAAGCTTACCACGCCAACATTGTCACCATTCTCATCGATCAGACGGACTTTTGTGGCACGGATTTGTTTATTAATTCGATATTCATCTTTGTTACTTATAGCGAACTCTCTCCTTCTGACACGATCAGTCTTTAACACAAATAGCATTCCCGAATTGGGAACGAGTTATATCTTACCATACGAGCGGGTGAATCGTCAACAGGCGATTTACTAAAATGAACCTGTTTCACGGTGAAAACAAGCATTTCCAGCCCCAACGACCATTTCCTGGCATGACCGGAGAGACACCTGAAGAGACGTCTCTCCGGTAGTTTATTCGTTTACTTACCCTTCAACTTTATTGGCGACATCTTCCAGCGCCAGGGCTTTGAAGGCGGCAACATCCATTGCGCCAAGCCGTTCCCGACTGCGGCGGCGGACATCCACCTGCTTCTCTTCCATTTCGCGGTCGCCCACGATCAACATGAAGGGCACTTTTTCCTTTTCGGCATCGCGGATCTTGGCGTTCATCCGGTCACTGCGATCATCCACCTCAACCCGCAAACCGGCTTTCTTCAAATCGGCCGCCACTTCAAAAGCAAAATCGTTGTGCCGGTCGGCGATCGGAATGATCTTCACCTGAACAGGTGAAAGCCAGACGGGGAAAGCGCCGCCGTAATGTTCGATCAGGATGCCGAAGAACCGTTCCACACTGCCCATCAAAGCCCGGTGGATCATATAGGGCCGGTGGGGTTGGCCGTCTTCGTCGATGTAGGTCATATCAAAGCGTTCCGGCTCGTTGAAGTCGAACTGGATCGTGGAAAGCTGCCATTCGCGGCCCAGCGCATCTTTGATCTTCAGGTCGATCTTGGGACCATAGAAAGCCCCACCGCCTTCATCAACATCATAGGGCAGCCCGGAGCGTTTCAAGGAAGCTTCCAGAGCGTCCTGGGCATCATCCCACATCTTGACATCGCCGACCGATTTCTCGGGCCGGGTGCTCAGATAAGCCTTGATGTCCTTGAAGCCGAACGATCGCAGGATATGCAGGCTGAAGGAGAGCACGAAATCGATCTCCTCCGGCATCTGGCTTGGCGCAACGAAATGGTGGGCGTCATCCTGGGTGAAACCGCGCACCCGCATCAGGCCGTGCATCACACCGCTGCGTTCATAACGGTAGACCGTTCCCTTTTCAGCGTAGCGCAGAGGCAGGTCGCGATAGGAACGGATCCCGGATTTGTAGATCTCGATATGGAACGGGCAGTTCATTGGTTTGAGGAAGTATTTCTGATTGTCGATCTCAATCGGTGAATACATATTCTCGGCATAGAAGCCAAGGTGACCGCTCGTTTCCCAGAGCTGGGCTTTACCGATATGCGGTGTGTAGACAAAGTCATAGCCGTGGCTCAGGTGTTCATCTTCCCAGAACCTTTCGGCAATATGGCGGATCATAGCGCCTTTAGGATGCCAGAGGATCAGCCCTGCACCAACCTCATCACTGACGCTGTAAAGGTCCAGCTCGCGCCCCAGTTTGCGGTGGTCGCGTTTCTTGGCCTCTTCCAACAGCCAGAGGTACTGCTTGAGGTCCTGGGGTGAAAGCCAGGCGGTGCCATAAATGCGCTGCAGCATGGGGTTCTTCTCATCCCCGCGCCAATAAGCGCCGGCAACATTCATCAACTTGAAAGCCTTCGGGTTGATCTTGCCCGTGCTCTCCACATGTGGACCGCGGCAGAGGTCCACAAAGGTATCATCCTTGTAGACTGTGATGACCTGAGGTTCGTCGGTCGGGTTGCCATCCTCATCCACGCCACCCTTCTCAAGCCCTTCAATCAGCTCCAATTTATAGGGCTGGTCGCTGAAAATCTCCCGGGCCTGGTCGGCGGACACCTCTTCGCGAACGAAGGGGCTGTTGGTCTTAATGATCTCGCGCATCCGCTCCTCGATCTCTTCGAGGTCTTCCGGCGTCAATGGCCGGGGCAGGTCAAAGTCGTAATAGAACCCGTCCTCAATCGGTGGGCCAATGGCAACTTTGCCCTTGGGGAATTTTTCCAGAACAGCCTGCGCCATCACATGCGCGACGGAATGTCGGATTTTATAAAGATTTGATTCTTCGTACTTTTCTTTTTCTGACATCTTATCCTCCTTCGGATAATTTCATCTAAGCGGCCGTCAAACAGAATGACAGCCGGGAATGTGTTGAGGTGAATTAAACAAAAAACCCTCGCCCACTGGGGCGAGAGTATTCTCACGCGGTTCCACCCAGATTAGCCCGGACCTTGCGGTCGAGGCCATCTCTTGGCGCTGCTAACGGGGCGAACCGATCACCATACTCAGCTTTCGCTTTTCCGGATCATGCTTCCGGGGGGTTTTCACCGGCTCAATCCTGGGGAGGCTTTCAGCCTTTGGCCTTCCCTCTCTTTTGGTTGGGCACCGGTTAATCGTCCCGGTCTCTGCATTTTATTATTCAGTGGGTGGTATAGGGCTCGAACCTACGACCTCCGCGATGTCAACGCGACGCTCTAACCAACTGAGCTAACCACCCGCAAGTCCCTGCATTATACAGTGTGCGGGAAGAAAAATCAAGGGAAATGCCATTCTATTTTTTTATCACAGGGAAATTACTCCTAAAACAACCTCCTAAAGGAGCCGAAAATTGGCTGGCATTCCCAGCCGAGTCAAATGCAATCGCTGTAAAATAGGGTCCAGTAAATCCCGTAAAATCCGTGACAGTAAAATCGCCACTTGAATTCGCATTTGTCAAGGTCTCGAAAACACGACCCTCATCCTCGTTATCAGAATAAATCTGCACGGAACAATTCGAACAAGTTGTTCCTGTTACCGTGCTGCATGTAGCAGATGTTATCACAGGTGCGTCTATTTCAGCGTTTCCTCCCGAAACCAATTGAATGCCCAAACCAGTATTTTGATAAATACTGTTCATTGTGATGGCATTACTCAATGAAGTGCTTCCCTCAATACGGACGCCGGCATACGCTCCTGCAATTCCATTCCCACTTATCGTATTACTCCCAATAAAATTATCAAAACTATTATTAATATGAACGCCATAATACTGGTTATACAAAATATAATTATCGACTATATAGTTGCTTCCACTGGCGGAATTCACAACCACAACCCCACTCCAGCCATTTGAAACAATGATATTATATCTACTGGGGTCACTCAGATTACCTACATGATTATTGTGAGCGTCATCATATATTCCAACGCCATGCCACCCGTTTGGCAAGCTTCCTCCCAGGCCTAACCCAATTTTATTACCTTCCACATGGTTATCACTTATCCCAGAGCCGGTCAGACGAATTCCATCCTGAGAATTCCCAGAAATCCAATTTTCAAAAATGTCATTTCCGGAGCTGTTATTTTCAAGGAGAATGCCATAAGTATTATTTCCAATTGCGGTCAAGCCATCTTCACTGAGACCAATCCTGTTATCTTCTAGAAGGTTGTTATCTGAATCGGAGAAATATACGCCATTACCCAAATTTCCACTGATCGTATTATCCTGGATAGTACTATTGGTGCACGCAAGACAACTTAACCCGTTTCCCTCATTATTAAGCACTGAGGGCATATAGAGCGGTTGGATCCCGACCACATTCCCTGAAATAAAGGCATTTGTAGATTCCTCAATATGAATTCCGTCACCTTTGTGCCCACAGATCCTATTATCAATGATTGAGGAATAATCATCGCCAGCATGCAGAAAGATACCATGACCCTCTGAATTAAAGATCTGGTTTTCACTGATGACGTTATAATCCGCATCAGAATCCACTTCGATACTATTTCCCTTGCTACTCATCAAACCAAGATGAGTAATCTCATTTGAATCACTAATAATTGTGAATATTTCCGTTCCAGCCGTCAGCGCTGAGGCATCAATAATGATGCCTGGTAAATAGGCATGGCTGCCCAGTTGTGTCGAGCCATCAATCACAACGCCATTTGGATCTTCCAACATTGGAAGGACAATCGTTAGATTAATAAACCAAACGCCTAACGGTTCAGAATACCCACTATCCGACTCGGGAATATTGAAATAAATATAATCTTTTCCTGCGTATGTATTTGCATCAAGGATTGCTTGCCTGAGAGATCCAGCACCAGAACTTTGGGTATTTGTGACTGTATAAACTGATCGAAGAGATTCTGATGATACGCTGTATATCGGTACGCAGGAGAAGACCATCAAGAGCAGGCAAATCACTCGTCGGATTAATCGCTTACTTCTCAGAGCCATTTTTCATTCCTTTCTCATTGAGAAAAACAATAAAAATGGAAGCGATATTATTCTAATTACGATTAAGAGGGAATTTAATTAAATTATAGCAACTATGAAACTCGTCTTCAATGATATTGTTCAGAGAAATGTATGGTATTGAAAACATTGCAAGGTAACAAAAAACCGCCAATCAGACTATTCCCTGAATTGGCGGGGTGACATTAATAATGCTAATTCAATTGATATATTTCTATTTCTTGGCGATCGCCCGGTATATGATGAGGACCACAATTGAACCGCCCAGGGCGACCAAAATACTGGTCAGGTTGAAGCCGGACATCAGGTTCACGCCGGTGATCAGGGTGGAAATCCAGCCGCCCACCACGCCACCGATAATGCCCAAAACCATATCAACGATAACACCGGTCTTGACTTTCATAATGGCCGAGGCCAAAAGACCTGCAATCAAACCAACAACGATTGTAGCAATTAAACCCATTTCAATCTCCTATTCTTTATTTGTTGACTAACTTAGATTTCGAATGATTATTTCGTGCCTTCAACCACACGGCGGAAATTATGCATCGCTTTCTTAACCCGCATGGCATCCTTCGGATTACCGCCTGCCACAAAGTTCGTGATGATCCCGCCGCCCATCATGGTATCCAGGGTGTATTCCACTTCGCATTCATCCTTGCCCATCCCCAGGAAACCACCGGTGGCCTTCAATTTGAACTCGTGCGAGTCCTTATCCTTGCCCACCTGGGTGATGATCTTTAATGTTTTCTCCGGTTGGAATTTGTCAATTTCTCCGGTACCCTGACGGCCATCGCCCGACCAGGTAAAAGTGCCTTTCTTATCAACGGCAGTGACTTTCTCAACCGTATCAATTCCGGGGAACCAATCCGGCCATTTTGAAGGGTCTGTCAGCACTTCCCAAACTTTTTCGATGGGGGCATCAATATCTGTTGTTCTCTCAAATTTTGGCATCTATTTACCCTTTCTATGTTTGTTTATCTTGCCCGCTATCCGTAGTATCTTGTTTCTTGTTTTAAATACTTATTTAACCTCACCTAAATTAAATGTCAAGCGCCCCACTATTCGGCAACCTATCAGGTTCATCGCAGTTTTTTGGGTTATATCATCCTTCAGGCGATGGACCGGTAAGCGCGGCTAATGGCAATGATCGCCATTTCAGCTATAAAAAGACTTGCCATAACGCTCAAAAAGGTCGTCAACGGCCCCGACACGATGCTATAAACCACCACAGGGAGGCTCGCCAGAACGGTGATCAGCAGCACACCAAACTCATTGACCCCGGGTGCCCGACCGGCCATTAATAAATCAATCCTGGCGTTCTTTAAAATCACAGCCGCAGAAACGCAAGCCATGCTGGCAATCATCCCCGGCAGGGTCAAAACCTCGACCAGCGGGAATTGACCGATCAAGGCTGCTCCGCCCAGCATCCCCACCATCCCAGCCAAAAGGACGAC
>CAYUSC010000084.1:0-11333 GCA_964447265.1 uncultured Candidatus Brevefilum sp. | reverse complement strand
AATCTCCCAAATCTTGCAGGATGGAACCATCCTGGCCTACGTTCCCGGATTCGGCACTCAGACTGAAAGCCTCACCTCCCTGGTATCTACCCTTGAGCCGATCGGCGAGGCCTGCAACTTTGAGTTCTATATCTGGCCTGAAGAATAGCTGTCACCATTTCGCCAAAAACAAAGACCTGTTCAGTTGAGCAGGTCTTTGTTTATGTCACTTGCCGCAGCCTGGTCCACCAGCCAGACCATTTCACCCTGGCTCGGGTCAATCATCTGGATCGGCATCTCATCAGGCTCGCTGGGGCCGGTCAGAACCAAATTCAGCCGATCCGCCTTACCCGCCCCTTCCACCAACACCAGGATGAACCTGGCCGCGTTGATCGCCGGAGCGGTCATCGTCAGCCGCCAGGTCCCCATTCCCGGCGCGTAATTGGCGATGAACCACCTGAACGCCTCATTCAAGCCCGCGGAGTGGGGGAATAAAGAAGCAGTGTGCCCGTCCTGCCCCATGCCGAGAAAGACGAAATCAAACACCGGCCACTCGCCTTCGAAGAAGCCGCGTAACTGCTCTTCATATTGAAATGCGCCCATCCGCACATCCATTTCGGCCGGGACTCGGTGAACATTTTCAATTGGGATGTCAATCCAATCCAGCAAGACCTCGCGGACCATCCGGTAATTGGATTGGGGATCATCCGGTGGAACAGCCCGTTCGTCGCCCCAGAAAAGGTGCACTTTTTCCCAGTCCACCCTCTCCCGATTCTCCGGTTTTGCCAATTCGGCATAGACCGGTTTGGGCGTGCTGCCGCCGGATAGCGCCACGGAGAAAACGCCGTTTTGCACAATCCCCTCCCGTGCCGCGCGAATAAAATATTCAGCCGCCTGATGGATGAGGGCTTCCTGGTCGGGGAGAATTTCCAATCGTCGCATGGCTTGCTCCATAAAAACGCCCCTCACGAAGTTCGTTCAGGGGCGCTTATTAATGAGATTACTTTTTCAGTGACTCCTGAGCAGACATAAATTTTGCTTTCTGCTCATCGGTCAGTTCTTTGGGGACGGTGACTTCCATTTTGGCATAAAGGTCACCGCGTTTCTTGGAATTGCCCAGTTCGGGCATCCCCAGGCCTTTCAACCGGAAGGTCTTGCCAGAATCCGTTCCGGCGGGGATGGTCAACTTCACCGTCTTATCAAGCGTGGAGATTTCCACCTCACCGCCCAGCAGGGCTGTGAAGAAATCCACAGGCTGGTCAATGCGAAGGTCGTCACCATCCCGCTTAAATTTGGGGTCGGGCAAAACGGTCACTTTCAGGTAGAGATCACCTGCCCCGCGGGAACCTGAACCTCCCTGGCCGCTCAAACGGATCTTGGAGCCTGTCTTCACCCCAGCCGGGATCTTTGCTTCAATCCGGCGGCCGTCCTCGTAGGTCAGCGTGCGGGTTGTGCCGTGAAAAGCCTCCGAGAGGCTGATCTCCACCGGATGCTGGATATCCTGTCCCTTAGTCATATTCTGCCCCGCGGTGCGTGCCCCGGCGCGGCGGGCTGCCCTGCCCCCGCCCATACCGCCAAACAGGGTTTCGAAGAAATCGGAAAACCCACCCAGACCGCCTCCGAACATCTGCTCCAGGTCTTCCTGGCTGACCGTCCGATATTGAGCGCCGGGCTGTCCTTGCGTTGACCAGCGGGACCAGTCGAAGTCTTCCGGCCGCCCCCCGGTCTGTTGGTACTGCTTCCACTGCGATCCAAATTGGTCATATTTCTGACGCTTATCCTGATCTGAAAGGACCTGGTAAGCCTCATTGATCTCCTTGAACTTCTCTTCCGCATTGGGGTCATCGGGATTGACATCCGGATGGTATTTCCGGGCTAATTTTCGGTAAGCTTTTTTAATTTCATCCTGGCTGGCGCCTTTTTTTATGCCCAGCGTGTTGTAATAATCCTTATATTCCATATATAAATCCTCTTGCTTCGCAATATCCTATCTATTCTACGCGGAAAATATCAAAATAGTATTAGAAGAACCATCTTTGGATGATAAACGAAAAAGGACCGCCGTGCTTTGGAGGCACGTGACGATCCTTATCTGCTTTTGTATATCAACCCGACCTGGCTGGTTTACTTTACAGTCCACTCCAACTCAGATTGCTTCCCTATCAAACTCACCGCGATAATTGGGCGGAAGGAGCTCGGCAATCTGCTGCATGATCTGTCTCCCGGCATCCCGGATTTCATCCCGGGTGGGACGCCCGGGGGTTTTTGAAGTCAGCGGGCCAAAGACCTTCCCAATCCGGGTGCGGATGCGGAGCGGCCGCCTGCGTTCCTTCCAGGTCTTGAATAATTTCCAGTTATTATCCGAAATCGTCCCCATGGGCAGGATCGGCGCCCCGGTGCGCAACGCCAGGAAAGCCGCTCCCGGAAGAGCCGGGTTCAAGGGGCCGGAATGGACATGGCCTTCAGGGTAGATCACCAGAATGCCGTTTTGGGCCAGGATCGCCTCAGAGGCGTTTAACGTTTCAAAGTTTGGGGTACCCTGCTCAATTTTCAGGGTCTGCCAGGCATTCGGAAATACCTTCATCAGCGTGGGGGCGTTGGGCATCTGGAAATCACCGATGAATTCCAGAGGCCAGGGGGTGCTGTAGATCGGCGCGACGGTATCCAGAAAATGGAAGTGGTTTCCCACGATCAACAACGGCCCTTTTTGGGGCAGGTTTTCCTTACCGGAAACCTCCCAATTGGTTAAAAGCGTGGCTGCCACATCAATCCCTCCCGAGAGCAGCCCGCGGATGAACCGGCGGCGCGGCCAGGGATATTTCTGGATATAGGTCTGATCGGCTGAATTTTCTTTCATTGGGGCACTCCCATTGGCTAATAACTAATAAAACTGCCTGCCCCACTTGCATGGATATGCTCAGGCGTGACAAATATTATAACCAAAATCCTGATAAAGGTTACGCCTTAACAATCCGCCGAAAAATCACCTCGCATTTCCTCCGGCAGCTCAGCAGCGATTGCAGCCATGATTTGTTCACCAGCTCTGCTTATCTCTTCGCGGGAGGGCCGCCGGGGATTTTCCGATTGCATAGGCCAAAAAACCGGTCCGAATTGACAATAAGACCGGATCCTTCTGCTGTTCTGTCTCAGCGCCCCGAAAATATCCCAGTGATTATCGCTATAGATGCCTACCGGCAGGATCGGTGCGCCACTGCGCAACGCCAGATAGGCGGCGCCGGGCAGCGCTGACCGTAAAGGCGGTTGATGAACCCTTCCTTCCGGGAAGACCCCCAGCACGCCTTTCTGCGCCAGGACAGCCTCGGATGCTCGCAGAGCCTCCAGGTTGGGCGTCCCCTGCTCGACATTGTAAGTGCCATAAAAATCCGGAAAGAACTTCAAAGCCGAGGGGACATTAGGCATCTCAAAATCAGCGAGGAATTCCAAAGGCCAGGGTGAGGCCAGGATCAGGATCGGGGCATCAATAAAATGAAAATGGTTGGTCACCACAATCAGGGGTCCCTCGGCGGGGATGTTCTCCCTGCCCAGGATGGTAAAACGCGACAGTGTGTGCGTGAGGATGGCAATCCCGGCTTTTAATATCCCCCGCTTGAAGCGATTTCGGGGATAAGGGTATTTCGTCGCCAGATCATCCATCGTCAACGCTCATCAAAGGTTTACGATTCCATCAGACTGATCAAATCCGCAGTGCTGGCAAGGATCAGATCCGCGCCGGCATGTTCCAGTTCTCGCTGCTGCCCAAACCCGCAAAGGACAGCCAGGGTCTGCGCACCGGCCAATTTTCCGGCTTTGACATCCACAATGGTGTCGCCGACCATCAAACATTCCTCCGGATCGAGGCCTAATGCCTCGGCGGCAAAAATCACCGGCTCAGGAAAAGGTTTGGTGTGTTCGCAGGTATGCGCCGTGACAATTAC
The DNA here is from genome assembly GCA_964447265.1 of uncultured Candidatus Brevefilum sp. Lineage (GTDB taxonomy): Bacteria > Chloroflexota > Anaerolineae > Anaerolineales > Anaerolineaceae > Brevifilum. Next base: position 7,419 of record CAYUSC010000084.1, on the reverse strand, counting down.
ATCAAAGAAAGGCGTCAATCCAAAAAGATCCAGAAAGGCCAGGGTGGTCAACTCGTCTCTGGCGCTGACCACTGCCATCGGGATTGTCCCATGCAGTTCTGCCAGCATCTCCTTGACGCCGGGGATGATTAAAAACCGGTCCTGAACGGCACGCCGGGACCGGCTTTTTTGAAATAATTTATTGATCAGATTAAAGATGGGTTTATCGATACCCAATCGGTCAGCAAGACTGTAGAAGAAATTCGCCGGGGTTTCAACCGCCATAACCACCCAGCGCGCGAACCTTTTCGGATCGTGATCGGCAAACAGGCCCGCCACGGGTGTCAGAATTTTAGTGAAGCGCTCCACCCAATGGTCATCGGTGTCGCTCAGGGTGCCATCCACATCAAACAGCAGCCCGCGGACTCGCGAGAAGTCTAATTTGCCGAGATCTTCCGTTCGATCATTCATTCCAGTTCAAACATCAACGATTCAATAATTTGAGTATTGGGGGCAATCACCCAGACTGTGCGAGCGCCGTTCCAGAAGAAATCCACCGCGCCATCGATGCCATCCCAGGCGTAATGGCCGAGAATAAAGGAATCAGCAGTGTCCCAGCGATAATCCGCATAAGTCCGGAAGGCCGTGGCGAATTCCTCAGCTTCCGCATAGGAATCCCAGGTAGTATCCATGATGAAGACGACCTGATTCGTATCTTCATTCAGGTAAACTGCATAGGCATCCCCGCCCCACCCCTCAGCCGCGGCGCTGGCGGTTGGCTCTGAAAGCTGCCAGCTCAGTTCATAGGCCTTATTCAGGATCAGATAGGTATACCATTCGCCCATCACGTTCTGATCATACAGGGTCCAGCCCTCACCAAGGACGTCCGTCATATCGGGCAAGTCCACCGGAATGGGGGTGTCATCCGGATAGCGCTCCGGGTGCAGGATCTGTTCTGTGGAAACAGGTAGATTGGCATATACCTCGCTCAAAGGGGCATAATTGCCATCGGTAACAAAGGTCTCAACAAAGATCTGGCCGTAATCATAGGGGAAGTAAAGATCCGCTTCCATATACGGCGGAGCCGAGTCCAGAACAGGCGATTCATAGCTATCATACATCTCCATGATGTCATCATAGTCCTGCCGGGTGCCGTATTCCTGGAACCAGAGCAGCTCGGAAACGGTGGCGTCTCCTTCAACAACCGCCTGAATGGCGGCGCATTTCTCCGAATCCGCCTGACAGGCTTCTTCGCTCATATCCAGTTGATCGTCAAAACCGTAGACCTGATCCTGCAGGACATGGGTATATTCATGGGCATAGGTCAGCTTTTCATAGCCGCCAAAACCGGTATCCTGCACCACGAACATGGTCTTGATTTCGTCATCGTAATAGCCTGCGATCTGTTCGCTGTAGAGGTCGGTATACCACTGTTTCAACTCAAAATCCGGAGGCAGCAGCCCCAGCGTTGCCAGAACAAGAGCATCCTGTTGGGCTTCCTCATCCGAGTAATCGGCAAAGAAGTCATTTTTGACCGTTTCTTCCAGGTCGGATTCAGAGATCAGTTCCCGGCTGAAATCTTCAGTCGCGGATAGGCCGCGAAGTTCCTGTACCTGATCTTCAATTGTTGTCGCCGTATCGAGCATTTCCTCAGGAAAAGTGTTGACCGCAGGTTCTTGCGTGATAATTATCGTCGAAACAACTTCAGTTGAGCTGGCAGAGGATTGCCTGAGCGGCCAAATCAGAGAAACACCGACACCGGTGATGGCGATCAAACCCAGACAGATCACTGCGATGATCACCAGAACGCCGCAGCTCAAGAGGATATATTTCTTTTTATTGGAGTCCATTTAAATTCCTTTTTCGATGCAAACTGCAAATTATTTTACTCTTCGAAGGTTAATTGTAAAGCAGAAAACAAAAAACCCCTGACGGGGTTTACAAGATCATCCGATTTCCCCTAAATCAAATTAAACATCCAAAATATAGCCCACCCCTCTCACCGTCCGGATCAATTCGGGGTGGCGGGGGTCATCTTCAATGGCCTGGCGCAACCAGCTAATGTGGACATCCAGCGTACGGGTATCACCGGTGTAATTAGTTTCCCAAACGGATTTAAACAGGGGATCCCGTTCCACAACTTTACCCTGGTTCTTCATCAACATTTTGAGGATCTTCACCAACCGGGGGGTCAGCTTGGTCAGTTGGCCTTTGCAGGTCACCAATTGGGTTTGCAGGTTAAGCTCGATCGGCCCCGCCTGGAGGATGAATTTATCCTCGGTGGGTTCATAGGCCTTGATGCGGTTGATCAGCTTTTGGACTGTGAAGGGCAATTGCAGGACCAGATTGGCGTCAACATCCTCCGGCACCTCAACGTCCCCATCAACGACCAGGACGATCGGTATTTCGCTATCGGCTTTCCGGAAGGATTGGCATATCCTCACACCACTGGTTCTGAGCGATGCAGCATCAATGACCAAAACATGGGGCGTCAGTTCCTCCAGAAGTTTCAGTCCGGCGCTGCCGCTGCGGGCAAAGTTGACATCATATCCTTTTTCTTCAAGTTCCTTTGAGAAACAGGAGTGATCTCCTCTGGTGCCTTCGATGAGCAGGATCGCTAGTTTTTTTGATTGCGTCAAAATGATTTCCTTATTTGCTGGTCTATCATTGAGATTAACGAAAAAAAGACAAATAAGTTACTGGCCTAAGAATATACCATAGTACATAAAGTTAACCCATTGCAAGTTTAAAGGGCGTCAACCTTTATTAAAAAATAGCTTCTCCCAATATTCAATAAAGGCTGCTCTTATAATGATAATGCATCGGAGGATTAGACCAGGTTATTGTCTAGAGCATCAACCTCAATGACTTCGATTATACACGAAAAACCTTAAAAACTCACCAAGAATTTTTTTATCTTAATAAGTTGCACCATCCTACTCGGCGTGTTAGAATCAAAAAAGCCCATCAAATAGGAGACCGATATGCACCGGATGATCGAGGTCGAAATCGACAGCGTCCGCGTCAGCCTGACCAATCAACAGCGGATTGTCATTCTTAAAGAAAAAGAGGTAGAGCGCTATCTGCCTATTTGGATTGGTCTATATGAAGCCGAAGCGATCACCATCGCTCTGCAGAGTATTCAGGTTGCCCGCCCTCAAACGCATGACCTGCTTAAGACTCTGATCTTTACTCTGAATGCCCAACTGGTTCAGGTAGAGATCACTTCTCTCTCCGATGATGTCTTCTATGGCAACCTCGTCTTAGAGAGTGAAGGCATCCGAAAACAGGTCGATTGCCGGCCGTCTGATGCCCTGGCTCTGGCTGCCCGCACCAAAGTGCCGATTTACATCTCTGAAAGTGTGATGGAACAGGCCGGGATCATGCCCGAAGAGGATATCACCGAATTGGATAGCGACGGACAAAGTGAACCTATCCTCTTCAGTTCGGCCGATGACGACCTGGATGTGTTCGAAAACTTCCTCCAGAGCATTGATCAGGACGATGATGACGAAGCCGAAGATGACGATTTGACCCAACCCGGGGATGAAGACTGATTTTCCCATCCCCGTCTGCGTTATAATTAACCGGGAGGTTTCTATTGAAACCGGATCCCGGTTTTTTATACAATAGGGATACTTCAATAAACCATTCCAAACCCAGATAACGAGTCCAGCATGAGTGATGACTTCAAATTAAATGACGAAACCCTGTCGGAAGCCCTGACCCTCCCCAGCAACCGCGAGGCGGAGGAGGCTTTGATCGGCGCCGTTCTGATCAACCCGGAAGTCTATCTGGATGTCGCCCAGTTCCTGAGCGTGGACGATTTCTTCATCGTGCGCAACCAATGGATTTGGGATTGCTTCCATCACCTCAGTGAAACCCGGCAGCCGATTGACCTGGTGACCCTCACGGAGACGCTCTCCAACCGGGGCCAACTGGAGGAAATCGGCGGGCAGGTTTATCTGATCTCACTGGTCAATCGGGCGCCGAATGCCTTTCACGCCGAATCTTATGGGCGGATCATTGAACAAAGCGCCATTCGCCGCCGGATGCTGGAAGCCGCCAATGAAATTGCGCAATTGGCATACCGCCAGGACCAGTCCATTGACACGGTCGTGGATGAGGCGGAGAAATCCCTCTTCAATGTCAGCGAAAGACGCATCAAACGCGACCTGGTCCCGATCAAAGAAGTTGTCCGCGAATATTACGAGCGCATTGACGAACTCTCCCGCCGTCCCGATGACATTTACGGCGTCCCCACCGGCCTGATCGATCTCGATAACCTCCTGGGCGGTTTGCAGAAATCCGACCTGCTGATCATCGCCGGTCGACCTGGCATGGGCAAGACCGGTTTCCTGCTGGGCACCATGCGAAATGCCGCCCTGGTGCATAAGAAACATGTCGCCATGTTCTCAATGGAAATGTCGAACGAGCAGCTCCTCCAGCGTATGATCGCGATGGACACCCGGATCGACACCCAGCGTCTGCGTTCCGGCCGTCTGAACCCCAATGAATGGGATGTCTTCTTCCAGGCGCTGGAATCCTATGACCACGCTAAGATCTTCCTCGATGACACCCCGGCTATCACTCCTCTGGCCCTGCGAACCAAGTGCCGCCGGCTCCATTTGGAATATGGCCTCGACCTGGTCATCGTGGACTACCTCCAGTTGATGACCGGTGACAGCCGGACGGATAACCGGGTGCAGGAAGTTTCCAATATTTCCCGCAACCTGAAAGTCCTCGCCCGTGAGCTGAATGTACCGGTTCTGGCTGCGGCACAGCTCTCCCGCGCGGTTGAACACCGTGAAGGCAAACGCCCCCAGCTTTCCGACCTGCGCGAATCCGGCTCCCTGGAACAGGACGCCGATATCGTGATGTTCATCCATCGCGATCCCCTCAACGAGAATCAGGAAGACCGTAACAAAGCCGAGATGGTTGTCGCCAAGCACAGGAACGGTCCCACCCACCCCGGGATCGGCATGGTCTTCATCAACGAATTGGCGAAGTTTGAAAACGCCGCCCGCAGTTCCCAGATGGATGGGTAGGAAAGAGGCGCTGCGTGTCTCCTGAAACCACCCGATCCTTTCCCGGATTTCAAGCCAGCGACTCCCCCGCCGTCCGACTGCCGGAAGCTTTCTTCACCACCTTGCTCCCCCTACTTTCCGGTCCGGGACAAATCCAGTTGATGCTTTATCTTTTCTGGCATCTGGAACAGGACCCCAACCGGGTGCACTACGTCCGGATGATGGACCTGACCGGGGATCCCACGCTGGTGGATATGCTCGGGGGTGAAGCCCAAATCGGTAATACACTGCAGGAATTGGTCGCTTTGGGCGCCATGCTGCAGGCGGAACTCACCTGGTTGGACGAAACTTATTACTTCATCAATGCACCCCAGGGGCGCGCCGCGGTTCAGGCGATCCAATCCGGCACCTGGCAGGAGACCGGGCAGGCCCGTCAGGTCATTCAAATGGCGCCGGAGAAATTAAATATATTTAAGCTATACGAAAGCAACATCGGCCCTCTGACCCCGATGGTCGCGGAGATCCTCAAAGATGATGAAGCGGAATTTCCACCGGAATGGATTGAGGAAGCAGTCCGTGAGGCCGTTTCCCGGAATATCCGCAACTGGAAGTATGTCCAGACCATTTTAAAGAACTGGCAGAATAAAGGACGTGGCAATGAGCAAAATCGACGAGACCGTTCACAAAATCCGGAAGACTACCGGGATAGCTGGCTCGGACGTGACTGAGAACGAAAAGGACGGCCCGATTCGCCAGGTGCAAATGCCCGGCGACCCCGACTGCCCGATCTGCCACGGCATCGGCTGGCTGCGGCGCGACCTGCCCATTGACCATCCCGATTTCGGCAAGATCGTCCCCTGCAGCTGCCGGGCAGAGGAAGTCACCCAATCGGCCCGCTCCCGGCTCTACCGGATGAGCAGTCTGGACGCTTTAAAGGACCTCCGCTTCGAGAATTTTGAAAAACGAGGCCGAGTTGGACTGGGCATGCTCCAGGCGGACTCCATTGAAAACGCTTATAACCAGGCCAGGACCTTCGCCGAAAATCGCGAGGGCTGGCTGTTACTGATGGGACGTTATGGCTGTGGGAAAACCCATCTGGCCGCCGCCATCGCCAACGCCGCGATCGAAGCCAACGTCGCCACTTTGTTCCTCACCGTGCCGGACCTGCTCGATTGGCTGCGTTTTGCGTATGGCGGCTCGGACATGAGCTTTGAAGACCGCTTTGAAGAGATCCGCGAGATCCCCCTGCTGATCCTGGATGACTTTGGCACCCAAAACGCCACCGCCTGGGCGCAGGAAAAGATCTTCCAGATTGTCAACCACCGCTATGTGAACCAACTCCCGACCGTGATCACCAGCAACATCATGATCGACGACTTTGAGGGCCGGATCCGTTCCAGGGTTCAGGACCCCAATCTCGTGACGGTCGTCAAGATTCTGGCACCGGATTATCGCAACCCGATGGATGATACCGGCCACCCGGAACTCTCTTCGCTGGCCCTCCACAGCCGCCAGACCTTTGGCAACTTCAGCCTGCGGCAGAATGAGAAAATTCCCGCTGACAGCCTCAAGGATCTTAAGAACGCCTTTGAAGCCGCCCGGGACTTTGCCGAACACCCAAAGGGCTGGCTCCTGCTCACCGGGCCTTTCGGCTGCGGTAAAACGCACCTGGCCGCCTCAATTGGCAACTGGCAGGCTGCAATGGGCTATCCCCCGCTGATGGTCAGCGTGCCGGACCTGCTGGATCATCTCCGGGCGACTTTCAGCCCCAACAGCACTGTATCGCTCGACCGGCGCTTTGAAGAAGTCCGCACCTCCCCCCTGCTCATCCTGGATGACCTGGGTACGCAATCTGCCACGCCCTGGGCGCGGGAGAAGCTCTACCAGCTTTTCAATTACCGCTATAACGCGGAGTTGCCGACTGTGATCACAACTTCCAGTAAATCGGAAGAACTCGATCCCCGCTTGAACAGCCGCCTGCAGGACAGCCGGCTCTGCCAGGTCCTGATCATCCCCGTCCCGGCTTACCGGGGCTAATCCGGTTATCCATTATTCGCCTTAAACAAACCCACCCGGCGTTATACCGGGTGGGTTTGTTCATAGAAAAGGAGAAGAAGATGAGATCTGTTCCTCATCTCATGTTCTCATTCTATTTTGCGATTATTGGAAATTTATCAGAAATCCGTCAATATTCCATCAATAAGCAAAGCGCCTATTTGGGCTGGGCAAAACCGGAAAACACCCTGGTCACGACGGCAATCACCAGGCAAAGCACCACCCCGAGCAGGGTCATTTGGTAATTGAACCCCATCAGCACAATCCACGCGATCAGAATCACAGCGCCAGCCAGGCCGCCAGCAATCCAGCCGGCCTGTTTGGCCTGCTCTTTTGCCAACAACCCCGAAAGGAAACC
>CAYUSC010000083.1:0-11377 GCA_964447265.1 uncultured Candidatus Brevefilum sp. | reverse complement strand
ACGACCAGGTTTGGGAGCTTCAAATCCCTCAAAACGAGGTATATCCTTTCTGTCTGCATACCACTTATGGGCTGCGATGCCGCTCCATGTGCCTTTTCCCCATCCTCACCATAGGTAGCAAACATTATCATCAAGGGACGGCCTACCTGCGCCCGCCTGCCGTCACCCAATACCTCCCGGATTCGATCACGATCCAATCCTCTCCGGATGAGACTTGCCAGTTCTTTTTCGAAGCGCACATCCCGTCGGAAGATGTCGTCGTGGGGAGCGTCACCTTTACCAATTTGAGTGACACTCTGCTTTCTCTGACCCTGGACCTGGCTGTGATCCTGGTCTCCATGCCGCATGGAACCCCCGCCTACCCGGACCGGGAAGGGATCAATCAAATCATCTCAGGCCACACCAAAGATCTAGCCCCCGTGTTGTTCATGACCGGCGGTCCAACCGCAATCAGCAGCCCCTACCCCGCCCTCTCCATTCCAATCCATCTGACAGCCGGTCAATCACGCACGCTGACCTGGGCACTGGCGACCAAATCCACCCGGGAGGCTTCGCTGGATGCCGTCCGCAAGGTGACGGCCTCACCGTGGCGAGAAATGGTCCAACAGCGGGCCAAATTTCATGCCGCAAAAACCATTCAGGTGCAAACCGGCTACCCGGCCTGGGATGCAGCATTCTCGCTGGCTCAGACCGAAGCCCAGATCCATTGGGTTGGCCAACCGGATAAATCGCAATCTCCCTTTTTCCTGCGGTCCCGTCTGCCGGATGACGCCCCCGACACCATCCTCCAGCATAACCGCCGGGATGATCTCTCACTGCTTGAAGCCTACCATTTAAAACAGGTGCTTCTGCCTGCGAGCGCCAATCAGTTTTCAGTCATTCTCTCCAACTTCCTCACCCGCCAAAAGGCGGATGGCTCAATCTATTCGGAGTTGGATAATTTTGCCTTCAGCCGACCCTTCCATGAATGCCCCCTTTTGTCCAGCCTGGCGCTGAAAGCCTTTGAGATTGACGGCAACCGCGATCACCTTCGCCAGATTTTTCCTGCGCTGTGCGAATCGATTGCCCCCTGGCTGCCTGAAGAGAACCGCCATTGGGAAGACACTCGCCAATTACAAATTGATACCGGCCTGTTCAATTTTGACTTCTGGGAGGATACCGGTCACGGTCTGGATATCCGCACCGCGGAAAGCCCGGCCTTGCTGGGCATGCTCCTGATGGAGGTGAAAGCCCTGGCCAGGATCGCTTCATTGGTTGGTGACGATGAAGCCAAAAATAATTATCACACTATTGCCGATTTACTCACCCGGAGCCTGCAGCAAAGCTGGGATGAGCGGGTGGGAACCTTCATCTATCGAGATATCGAATCAGGATTGACCCCCGACCGCGAATTATTCTATCCGGGACGCATTCAAAAAGAATTGACTATCGGCAAAACCTTCCTCAAACCGCAACGGCTCCAGTTGCACCTATTTGCGGCTGACGAACAGACCCGGGCCTGTATTATCCGCCTGGCAGGAACCGATATTAAAGGAAATCCAATTGAGGAAGCCTTCAAATCCACGGATCTGCGCTGGATGCTGGGCAGAGCGCATCTGACCAGTCGTTTGGTTTACCACTCGATCCAATCGATCGCTTTCAGCGGATTGCAGCCGGAAGATCGCTTTGTGTTGGAAACAGCGGATTTTGCCCAACCGGATATTGCCTGCCTGCTTCCCCTGCTGGCACAAGCCGCCCACCCGGAAATGGTTGAAGCCATCCTCACCAGCCCGGTGATGATCGCGAAAAATGATAGGCGCCACGGCCTGCCGGAAACCTGGAAAGGCCGCCACGAGCTTCCCCCCGCCCTGACTCTCCGCACCAATGTCCTCTGGAATACGCTCATCATCGAGGGCCTGCTTCATTCCGGGCAAATTGACCTGGCAGCCGAGATCTTCACCGATCTGATGACGACCATCGCAAACGGATTGACCCATCATGATGGATTCTTTCCGTTTTATAATAGTAATGATGGACTCCCGGCCGGTAACCGGAACGCCCTTGCCGGGTTAGCGCCCCTGGGCCTGTTGCTGGAATTGGCAGGTATTCGGATCCTGTCTCCAAACCGGGTGATCCTCTGGGGTCATTTCCCCTTCGTAAATCCACTCAAGCTGCACTGGCAGGGATTGTCCATCTATAAAGACAGCACTCTGGCGAAGATCGTCTTCCCGGATGGAACGGACTATACCGGCACCGTTGAAGAGCCGGTGTTGATCTCAGCGGATTCGGAAAAGAGGTGAACAGTGATTCGGTCAAGGGTCAGGACATTATTTGCACTGGTGATGATCATCACCCTGGTGCTGTCCGCCTGCCAAAAAACACCTGAAACCCCAACCGCCGGCACCGCCACACCATTCACCCCCGCCGAATCCACCGTCCAGGCCACCCAATCGCCCACAGCGACCTCTGCCGGGTCACGACCGACACCAACCAGCGAATCCGCACCGGATGGCCCGGTAATAGTGACCGAGTGGGATGACCTCACTCTGACCAATGTTTCCCTACCGGAACTGGCCGGTCAGATCACCCCGGAAAACGCCGCACAGGTGGTCCCTCTCGCAGTCTGGGGAAATCCCCGCGCCAACACCATTTCTCTTTCGGCGGATGGTCAGGTCCTTGCGGTTGGCACGGACCTCGGCGCAACCCTTTTTGACAGCCAATCCTATGCGCTTATCGTTCAAATCCTGACGCCTTATCCCGTCACCGCAATTGCCTTTTCGGCGGATAATGATCTGATCGCCTTCGGGCAGCAGGAAGGCGTGATTGACATCATCTCCAAAGAGAATCTGACCCTGGTGAACAGGCTTAATTTCACTCAGACGGAGGGCGTCCCTGACAAGGACATCAAACTGGCGTTCTCGCCGGATAGTGAAAGCCTGATCCTGATGACCCAGTCCGAGGACCTTGTCCATCTGGTCCGTTGGGATACCGAAACCTGGTTTGTCACCGTTAACCTGGTCCTCGAACAAGGGATCATCGCTTACCTCAGCGCGGAATTGGACCTGGCGGGTGTAATCTATAGCCAGCCCGACCTTTTGCTGCAATCGCTTTCGTATACCGAGGAATCCGATCTTCTGGATATGCCTTCTTCCATTTCTCCCGCTTTCTGGAAATCCTTTGACACCTATCAGGGGAGTGTGCTTCCTGCAACCGATGGCACTTTTATCCTGATCAACAATGGGGTTTCAATCCTCTCCTGGGAAATCCTCTCGGATGAGTATGACTACCTGCTGGATAATTACCCCAGCACCATCCCCGATCCCTGCACCCAGGCGCATTCAAGCTGCCGGAACACCAGCGGCGACCTTTCCTGGTCCTGTGAGCCTACAGAAACCATCCCGCCCATTGGACTGGTTGCCCTGACGCCGGATGACGAGATGGTCCTGATCTCACGCAATGACGGCCTGACCGAATTCCGGAGTGCAGCAAACACCAGCGTGCTCTGGACGGTGGATGTCACCTATACGAGCATCAGTTTTTCACCGGGCAGCGAATTCTTCTTTGGGCTGCGCCCCAATGGCATCATCGAGAAGCGCGCCACGCAGGATGGCGCTTTGATTGATTTCATCGACCAAACTCCCGGAGAAATGACCGATATGGTTTTCTCGCCGGATGGCACGATCCTCGCTGCAAGTTATAGTGATGGCTGGATCCGGGTCTACAGCACCGGCAACGGACAATTACTCGGTGTCCTCGATGGAACCGCCAGCGCCCTGGCCTTCTCGTGGGATGGCAACCTTCTGGCTGCGGGCCTGTCCAATGGCGCTATCCGCATCTTCTATTTGGATGACGGCAGCCACATAGACCTCACCCCTGGCCATCAGGCGGCGGTGACCGCCCTGGCTTTTTCCTTGGATGGCAGCCAGTTGGTCGCGGGCAGCAACGATTGCAATGCCACCCTCTGGCAGGTGGATGATGCCTATCGCATCCGTTTGCTGAGTCCTGGCGGCCCAAACCCCTTCCAAATCGAAGCTGTCGCCCAGATGCGCTCCGGGGAATGGTTTATCACCGCCGGAAACCAGGTGGAAGCCGTTGCTTTTGACCGGGCGGATTTCACCTCTTCACAGCTCTTGCCTTTTGGCCCTTTCACCGACCTGGCCATTTCGTTTGACGATGTCTATCTGGCCGTAGCCGGGGACCAGGTCTGGCTCCAGAAACGATCGGAAAACCAACCCGATCTGACGCCGATGCCTGTGACCGAAACGGGCGCGGATCTGACCTACAAAGTGGCTTTCAGCCCGGACAGCGCCCTACTGGCCGTTGTCTCCGAAGAGGATTTGACCTTCTGGTCCATAGCAAGCCAGGAGACCCTTTCCAACGTGCGATACCCACTGGCTGGGAATTTTATGGGTCAGCCGGTGAGCCTGGAGTTCTCCCCCTATGGAAATCTGGTCGGTTTGGCGATGGATAACGGTCTGATCCTGATTTTTGGCATTCCGGTCAACCCTGCCGAATAAAAGGCCATGCAGGATTATCCGATCCTCCCAAAGAGGTTATCCAAACACCAAATCAAACCATAACAAGTCATAATTATTCAATTCTTTCATTAAAAAAGGACACCCCAATGAAACAATCCGAACTGTTGACAGCCAGCGGCATCCTCTTCACCGATCAATACCAACTGACCATGGCTCAGCTTTTTTACAAGCTCGGGATCCATGAGATCAACGCCCAATTCGATCATTTCTTTCGCAGCACGCCGAATTACGGCATCCATAAAGCCGGTTACTGCGTTAATGCCGGGCTGGAAACCCTGACGGACTGGCTGGCCGAGGCGAGTTTTGGCGAACAGGAAATCCAATTCCTGAGCCAGCAAAAAAGCAGTTCGGGGAAGCCTCTTTTTGATACGGATTTCCTCAAGTGGTTGAAAGATGACTATTCTTCCATGGCGATTAACCTCTATGCCATGCAGGAAGGCCGGGTGGTACATCCCAACGTGCCGATCCATGTCGTTGAAGGGCCGTTGGCCGTCGGGCAGATCATTGAGACGGGCCTCCTGAACATCGTCAATTACCAGATCCTGGTGGCGACCAAAGCCGCCCGCATCAAGCACAGCGCCAAAGGACAGCTCCTGATGGAATTTGGGCTGAGGCGGGCCCAGGGCCTCGGCGCAATCCAGGGTACCCGGGCTGCGCTGATCGGCGGGGCGGATTTCTCGTCCAATGTCGGCGCATCTCACATCCTCGGCTTCCCGCCCAAAGGCACCCACGCCCACAGCTATGTTCAGGTTTTCCTCGCATTGGGTCAGGGCGAACTGGCAGCTTTTGAAGCCTACGCCGACCTGTACCCTGATGACTGTCTCCTGCTGGTGGATACCATCGACACTCTCGGTTCCGGCGTCCCCAATGCCATCAAAGTCTTTGAAAAGCTCAAAAAGAACGGTCATCGCCCGGTGGGCATCCGGCTCGATTCCGGCGATCTGGCCCATATCTCGATCAAAGCCGCCAAGATGCTCAACGACGCTGGCTTCCCCGATGTCGCCATTGTGCTCTCCAATGACCTCGATGAAATGGTCATCTGGCAAATCATCACCCAGGTGCAGGAAGAAGCCGCCCGTTACGGCGTGGACCCTGAGAGCCTGATCAAGCGCCTCGCGTATGGCGTGGGGACCAAGCTGATCACGTCTGGCGGAGACTCTGCCCTGGACGGGGTCTATAAACTGGTCGCGATTCAGCAGGGAAAGGACTGGACTCCCACCCTCAAGATCTCCGAGAATCTCGACAAGACCCTCAATCCGGGTAATAAGCGCGCCTGGAGGATTTATGATGACCGTGGAAAGGCGACCGCGGATCTGATCTCACTGTATGATGAAGATATTCCCAATCAAACCCCGCTTGAACTCTGCCACCCCACCCTGGCAACCAAACGCCGCACTTTGGAAGCAGGGGATATATCCCACATCGAGAAATTGCTGATTCCGGTCATCCAGGATGGCAAACTGGTGGCGGATCGGCCTGGGATTGCTGAGATGCGAGCTATGCGCGATAAGGACATCGAGGCGCTGGATCCCGGCGTGCTGCGGATCATGAACCCCCACACTTATCATGTTTCCGTCTCAAAGAAACTCTGGGACTTGAAACAAGCGATGATCAAAAAGACAAAAAGTGAAATCTAATGAGTCATTGGAGCCGGGCCAGAACCAGCTAACCCGAGATACTGATTTTCCTGCCCACGCAAAAAACATCATACTATCCCTAACATTCTGATCTGACACAGAAAAATAACCAAAAAAAGACGTTGGAGTCCAATGTCTTTTCTTTTTCCATGATTTTCGGGATTTCTCTATAATCGACGGATATCCTTGGCTTCTCCCAGATGCGAGGTGAACCAATAGGTTTCACCGGATTCCACCCCCAGCAGCACCCAATGCACCTCCGCCGCTTCGGCATAGAATCTGGCCCGCTGCAGCAGATGATCATAGCGGGGATAGAAGGGGCGCAGCTTGCTGATCAGCGTTTCGCCATAATAGCTGATCAGCGTGCCCAGGTCCGCGGCGGGGTCGCCAATGCCGGCCATGGCAAAGTCAATCACCCCAATCAATTCCTGGTCATTGCGATTGAAGAGCAGATGATAAGGCCCCAAGTCGCCATGGATCATGGCGGGTTCAAAATCAAAGAAATCCTTCTGATCCAGCGCCGGACCGAATAAATTCGACAGCCACTCCACCTGATGGGGCAGCAGGATTGGGCAGACTTTCTCCTGTACCCTTTCATATATATCCAGCCAGGTTTCCCGGGTCACAGGAGCCAGGGTTAATGGCATCTCCCAACCAGAGTTATGAAGCGGTACGTCATTCAGTTCCTTTAAGAATGTCCCCAAATTTGCGGCAATTTGAAGTTGGTGCGCCTCATCCGCGGTATGCCAGTCGCGTCGAAGGAAATCCTCACCATCCAATAATTCATAGACCAGAATTCCATCATCATGTTTCACCGGGAATGGCAAACTCAAAGAGATCAACGGGTGCAGGAAGCGCATCAAGCGCGCCTCCAGCGCCATCATCTCCTTGCCGTAATCGGTTTTGGTGAAGCGGATCACCCATTTGCGATTGACGATCAGTACGTCATTGACCAGGCCTTCATGGAATAGATCGACATCCTCGATCTCAATGTCAGGCATGATTCGGTGGATCTGTTCCTGCCAGTAGTTTTCAGAATAGATCATCAAAGTGGTTCCTTCCTAAGTTAAGTTATAGTGTATTTAAGGCTGATTAATCAAGCCGTTTTCTTGGAATTCCTCACCAAAGTGATGAACCTCCCCCATAAATAAGCCAATCCGCCAGAGATTTCTGGCGGACGAATTCAGTAGTTTTTGATTTGGGAACAAATTGAAATCTACGTGGCGTGTCTTTGGCCGTGGCGATAATGGTCCAGCATGGATTTTTCCGGCATCAGGATCGCCTGCGGATCACAGGCGCTTTTGCAAAAACAACAGCCGACAATGCAGGCAAAAGGCTCCACAACCTCCACCACCTGCTTATCCGTTATCGCGAAGACATCCTTCGGGCAAACCTCAAGGCACTTACCGCACCCATTGCATAATTCCGCCGAGACCACGGGGAACCAGGGGATCTGTTCACGCGGGATCCCCACCCAGGTGCCGTAATGCCTCGGGGCAACATCCCTGCCTTGGGTGCGCTGGTCGAAATAACGCTGGTATTCTTTACTCAGGACAACCCGATAGTCCTCAAGTGCTGGTTTAGCGATGAAATTATGTTTGCGGACAGCTTTGATCAATTGGTCGAGCGTTTCCGGCTGGTCCGGAGAAGCACCTTCAGCGAAGAGTTCCGCGAAGATCTCATCAAGACCAAGAAGCCCGGCCGGCACACCGCCAATTTGGAGCATGCGGTAGCTCAGTTTAGCCATTGTCCTCACCCCGCAATTCTACGGCCTGGCGTTTGAGATGGGCCAACATGGCCATCAGACCGTTATTGCGCTCAGAAGCCAGCTTCCAGATTTCCAATTCATCAATGAAATCCAGGCTCAGGTCCTGAACATCTTCAGGTGGGCAGTTATCCACCACCCGCGCCAGTAAGGATGCAATCGCTTTGATCACAGTTGAATCGGAGTCAGCTTGAAGATGAAAATGGTCACCCTCCAGACTCAGCCAAAACCACAGTTTGGATTGGCAGCCCTGAACACGGGTCGCCTCGTTTTTAAGAGCAGGATCCATGGGCGGCAGTGAATCGGCCAGGGAGAATAAATGGATGTATTTTTCATCCACCGACCCAAACTGGTCAAACTCAGCAATAATTTCATTTGTTATGGCGTTTATGGTCTTAATCAACTCAAAATCCTTATTTTCAATATCCGGATTATATCAATATATGCGTTTTTTTGCATATCAAATTTATACTAGTCGTCCACCGAAAGGTGCTCCACAAGGAAGATGCCAAATAAACTTCGCACCAATTTAGTAGGAGGTACTTTTTTTGGAAAAAATTACCGGAAAATAGTAGTAAGATCCAAAACTGCGATACAATTAACCCCCTATTAGGAAACAAATTCAAATTTTAAGAAAGAATATTGGAGATTACAATGCAGTGGATTCGGGATTACGAACCCAATCCGGGTAGAACAAAAGCCTATCGGACAGCCCTGATCATCACCCTGGCAGGTAACATCCTGCTGGCCGTGGCAAAGGGCCTCGCGTCTTATTTCACTGGCAGTGTCGCCCTCTATGCCGACACCGCAAATTCCATTTCAGATGTTATCTATTCTCTGGCGATGGTCGTGGGCCTGATGGTAGCCATCCAGCCGCCGGATATCTCCCACCCCCAGGGGCATTCCCGTTTTGAACCTCTGGTTGGTCTGTTGGTGGCCGTGATGATGACGCTTGCGGGTTATGAAGCCCTGCGGTCATCCATTGCCCGGTTCCTGGAAGGCGGCGAAGTAATCTCAATAGACCTGCCGATGATCGTCCTGCTGGCAAGCGCTGCTGTCAAAGCCGGGATGTTCTTCATCATCACCAGGCTGGCTAAGGAAGTGGGAAGCCCCACTTTGCGCGCCACCGCCAAAGATCATCTCAGCGACGTGCTGACATCCATTGCCGCTTTCATCGGCATCCTGGGTTCCAACTGGTTGACTCCCCTGCTGGATCCGATCGCAGGCGTTCTGGTCGCGTTGTGGATTTTCCGGGCTGCCTTTGACGCTGGCAAAGAAAATTTAGCCTACCTGACCGGCGCCGGCGCTGATGAGGAATTGCGCGGGAAAATCATCCAGACTGCAAAAGACGTACCCGGGGTTGAAAATGTTCACCACATGATGAGCGACTATGTCGGCCCCAAGTTGATCGTGGATATGCACATCAACCTTCCGGGAGATAAAACGCTGGACGAAGTCCATGAAATCAATGATCGCGTGATTGAAGCCTTGGAAGCCATGCCGGAGATTGATCGGGCTTATGTTCATGTCGAACCTGATGATGACCAACCCGAAACGCCATCAAAAAGTTAATTCAACAAGAAATATAATTTAAACACAACACAAAACCGGGAATGACAAGCTTGTCATTCCCGGTTTTTATTCTAACCATAGATCACATTCTGCAGAAGAAACCGCTCTATCGCCTTGTAGAAGGCTTTGAGTGTTTCAGATTTACGGAAGCCGTGACCTTCGCCGGGATAAAGGTGATATTCATAAGTCACCCCATTCGCCCGCAGCGCATTCACGATTTCCTCGGATTGGCTGGGCGGAACGACCTTGTCCTCTTCGCCCTGGAAGACAATCACCGCATCCTTGATTTTGCTGGCATGGAACACCGGCGACCACTCATGGTATTTCTCGGCAGCTTCCGGCAGCGGGCCGCACAAAGAATCGGTGTAGCGCTCCTCAAATTTATGGGTATCCATCGCCAGCGTGAAGAGGTTGCTGACCCCGTAGGAGCAGATGCCCGCTTTGAACAGCCCCGGGTGATGGATTAGCGCATTCAGTACGGTATAACCTCCGGCGCTGCCGCCTTTGATCACCAGCTTATCAGGATCAGCCAGTCCCAGGTCTACCAAAGCCTTTGCGCCTTCGGCTGCATCCAGCACATCGTAATAACCCCAGTTGCCCTTGAGGGCATCCCGATAGGTGCGGCCAAAGCCCGTGCTGCCGCGGTAATTCACATCCAAATAACCAATGCCTCGACTGGTGAAGAACGCCGCATCCAGATGGTAACCAATCCCGACAGCGCTGGTCGGTCCGCCGTGGATGTAGATGACTGCGGGCGGGAGCCCAATTCCCTCATAGCGACCGTTGGCCGGGGGTGAATAGATCCCAAACACCATCGTACCATCGCTGCTGGTCCAGTGGATCTCATAAGGTTCCGGCAGATCAACTTCCGGGATGGATTCATCGGTACTGCGCTGGTGAATGGTGATCGCACCATCGCTCAGGCTGATAACGCGGGTTGAAGCCTGTGGTGAACTGGCCAGCAAGGCAATCCTGCCCTCCGCGCTGACCCTGGGCTGATCCAAAGAGGTATAACCGGGTAACGGCAGCTTATCGATTTTGCCCGTGAGGATATCCGCCTGTTTCAATTCGTTTACACCTGTGTCACTTTGCAGGAAAACGATCTTCCGACTGTCTGCGGTCCAACTCTGCACACCCACTCCCTGAACCCAGGCAGGCGTCAGCAAAGAACCCTCGTTCACAATATTCTTCACCTCGCCTGTTTCCAAATCCCTCAAGACAAGCTGGTCCCATTCGCCCTCATTTTGAATATAACTGAGATAACGCCCGTCCGGAGAAAAAGCTGGCTGGAGAATTGGTGTTTCAGCGCTGCCCGCCAGTTCAAGCACAGTGAGTTCATTTTCTTCAAGTTCCGCCATCATCAAACGAGTGCCATCCCAGGGCATATTGGGATGATCCCATTCCACCCAGGCCAGCCGCTTCCCGGAGGGATGCCAGGTTGGCTGCATATAGAAATCCGCACCGAACGCCAGCTTATTGGGCCAGGTATTGCCCTCCACATCAACAATGGCAAGGACGTCCCGTCCCTCATAAGTATGGACGAAAACAACATTCTGGTCATCGGGTGAAATTACCGGGCTGGCCACACCGCCAAAAGCAGGTGTGATGGGCCGGGGAAAGCCCTTGCCCAGATTCCGGCGATAAAGCCTCCCATCGCTGCCCGTGAAGATCACCAGCCCATTCTGCACGGTGAACTCACCGCCGCCATAGCCCACGCCGCCACGGACATTTACCTCACCAGAGAGGTCATAAGGCGCTTCGCCCAGTGGCTGGGCCACAAGAACACCTTTTCCGGAACGACCTTCCAGCCAAACCAACGTCCGGCCGTCCGAATCCCACTGCACATCGCTCAGCCGGATGGCGGCCCCGATTAATTCGGGGGTAAT
>CAYUSC010000082.1:0-11416 GCA_964447265.1 uncultured Candidatus Brevefilum sp. | reverse complement strand
TCTGCTTACTAAATTATTAATTTTGCCAGGGCGCTGATGCTGGAGGACCATTTACCGAATCACTAGCTATGGAGAATCATTGGTTTTTCACTTGGAGAACCTGAGCTTGTTGTCAGAAAATTGTGAGTTACTATTTGGCTATTCATACCCGACTGGGGTGCCACTATCCTTGTGGATTAATTCTAATTAAGAACACTCGCTTACTTTTCTAAGTCCGCATGCGTCAAATCCGTGATGGGGGTTGTCATTTATCGGTGCCTTTTGGGGTTACGATAGTGATAGTTTGCATGATCGCTAGATTTCCCCGGCAAGATAAACTGTAACTGTGTTCGGCCTTCATGTTCATAAACAGAAGCAACAGCTTCGAAGGTCGGATAAACACCCGTAGGTTAAAGCTCCCTGGATTAATGAATGACCGCCAGGCAACTGCTAAATGCAGTTCCATCAATAACTTTGCCTGTCCTTGAGGCGTCTGTGTAGACTTCCGCTCGAATCAAAACAAACCGACGCTCCTGTCTGTTTGTTAAGCTCCGATTCGGTTCGTGTGAATTGTTTCAGGAATGTTGCCGGAACTCGAGGACGGTACACTCTTGAAACGTCTCGCTTTTTCTCCAAAAAAGACAATATCAGTACTTGACGAACCGGAAGACTTCGTTATAATAGGTACAACGATGAAGTACAACATTGTACCTTCATACTTGCATCTATTCAATAAACTGTGCATTTTAAGTCAGATACTTTTCGTTTCATGCGAAAGGAGGTTATTAGGGGCACGTTAATTTCCAGAGACAATTGGTCTATCAGTAAAAATTAATCCAACTTTTCATTCATATCGGAGGAAACATGTTTCAAAATTCGCATTTGCCAGGCAGACTGGTCGGCGTCTTCTTCGCCCTTGCGCTGATTTTGGCTTCTTGTAGCTCTCCTGCAGCGCCGACTGCATCTCCTGTTCCTGAATCTTCTTCTGATGAGGTCACTCAACAGCAAAGCCCAACCTCTGCGTCGGTTTCCACATCTGCTCCGGAAGCCAGCGATGAACAAAAGACTGGGAAATTATCTGTCATGATCTGGGGTGGCCCCACTGATATTGAAACCCAGGAAACCGCCATCGCCGCTTATAGCGAAGTTAATCCGGGCGTCGATATTGAAATCTTACACGGCGATTGCGCCGTGAGCTATGCTGCTTGCAAGACTCTCATCGCCGGTGGGACCATGCCGGACGTGGTTGTACCCGGTATCTGGACCTACGATGCGATGGTGAAAGACGGCGTTCTGGTCGATGTGGATGATTATATGGCCCGAGATGGCATCAAACTGGAAGATTATGCCCCCGCCGCCCAAAAGATGCTCGCTTCTTCGGTGGATGGTAAGGTCTATGGGTTGCCAATGGGTTATAACATCCAGAGTATCTATTACAACAAAGACATGTTCGACAAAGCCGGCTTACCTTATCCTCCCGCGGATGGTTCTTATACCTGGGACGATCTGCGCGAGTGGTCAAAGGTCCTGACCTTGGATGCCAACGGGAATAATGCTGCTTCTCCTGATTTCGATCCGAAAAACATTGTGCAGTGGGGTTTCTGGTCGAATGCGCTCAGCCCCATTCCGGTTGGCTTTGAGCCGACCATGCTGGCCTACGGCGGCAGCATCATGACCAAGGATCGCCAGACTTGCAATATCGAATCGGAAGGCTCGATCCAGGCTTTACAATTACTGCAAGACATGATTTATGTGGATCACTCCATGGTTTCTCCCGAAGCTCAGCTCGAGACTTCCGGTTCGCAGCGCTGGGTCAATGGGCAGGTTGCGATGCAGCAGGGTTCGCACGAGCAGGTTTTGGCAGTGGCTCAACAGAACCCGGATTTGAAGTACGATATGGCTGCCATGCCGAAGGGGCCGGCCGGAAACGCCAGTTCCGTCCAGATGCATTTTTGGAGCATCTACAGCAGATCCGAGAACGTAGACCTGGCCTGGGATTTGATCAAATTCCTGACGACCGATGAACGCGCGGGTGGTGCACAGATGGGCCTGATCCCCGCTTATAAAGATTTAGCTCAAGGCCCATTGTTTCTGCAGGCGCCTGGCGAGC
Source organism: uncultured Candidatus Brevefilum sp. (assembly GCA_964447265.1). Taxonomy (GTDB): domain Bacteria; phylum Chloroflexota; class Anaerolineae; order Anaerolineales; family Anaerolineaceae; genus Brevifilum. Next base: position 9,327 of record CAYUSC010000082.1, on the reverse strand, counting down.
CTGAACATTTGAAGGAAGCTCAACTGGATCCTGCTTTCTGGGATCTGACTTTGACCCCGACTCTCTTCAATCAGAAAGAAGCGGAGATTGAGGGCGAGGATGGTATTGGACCTGCCATCAAACAGATCATCTACGATAACGTTCCCGTTGAGGAAGCCCTCGCTGGTTTGTGCGATAAAGTTGATGCTATCATGGCTCAACAGGATCAATAAGATTTCACAAGAAAATGGATCAGCAGCGTCAGGCTAGCCCTGGCGCTGCTGATCCAACTGTAAGGTTCAGGTGCCCATGTTCAAGAATACGCCTACGAAGAATAAGACCTCAAAACTGAAACTGCAGGAATGGTTCGATGCATATAAGTTCCTGGCTTTGCAGCTAATCGGCTTTGCGGTCTTCCTGGCCGGACCACTGGTGCTGTCGATCTATTACACATTTACAAATTGGGATTTGATCGCTCCCGAGCCAACTTTTGTGGGCCTTCAAAATTGGGAGTATTTCTTTAACGATCTCCGCATCGGAGATGTCTTCGATAATACCTTTAAGTATATTCTTTACAGCACACCGGCTTTTCTCATCCTGTCTTTGTTGGCAGCGGTTGTATTGAACCGACCGGGGAAAAGGGCCGGCATCTTTAAAACCTTTATTCTTTTGCCCTGGGTCATGTCACAGGTCGCAGTGGGGGTGACTTGGAAATGGATGTTTAATTCTCGTTCAGGGCCGGCCGCGCTCCTGCTTTCTGCCCTGGGAGTCAGCAATTCAAATCTGCTCGTCCATGAGTCCACAGCTATGATTGGTATTGCCGTGATGACCACCTGGCAAATGCTCGGGTATGGGTTGATCCTTTTTTCGGCTGGTTTGAATACCATTCCTCATGAACTGCATGAAGCGGCCATTGTGGATGGGGCCAACGAATGGCAGGTCTTCTCTCGGATCACCGTGCCTCTGCTTTCTCCCACCATCCTGTTCTTAACGATTACTTCTTTGATCGGCGCCTTCCAATTGTATGATCCAATTGTGATTATGTCGACGGGTACCTCTTCAGCCGGGATGACCGGTTTGCTTTCGTCGCTGAGGACCATCGTCTTATATCTTTATCAGCAGATGTTCGATTATAGTGAGGCGGTTTCGGGCTTAGGCTATGCGGCGGTAATCGGTTGGGCGCTCGCTTTCTTAATCTTTGCTGTCACTCTGATCCAATGGTTTCTTTCAAAAAAGTGGGTATTCACTGGCTATGATGACGAGGAGTAAGCCGCAATGTTCAAAAACCGATTAAAAACGAAAACCGCAACTGGTATATATTATGCGGCTCTGACTATTTTTACGTTCGTGTACCTGATCCCGGTCTTATGGGTGATCTCCACTTCATTCCGGACCGACGCAAAATTATTTGATGCCGGTCAATGGATTCCCAATCCGCCGACTTTTGAACATTATATTCGTCTATTCGAATTGGTCCCGAACCTTGGGCGCATCTTTTTGAATACTCTAACCGTAAGTGTTTTGAGCACCTTGGGAAACCTGATTTCTTGTTCAATGGCCGGCTATGCCCTGGCTCGCATGCGCTTTCCGGGCCGCAATATCATTTTCTTCATTTTGTTGGCAACGCTGATGCTGCCCGGTCACGTGACTTTGATCCCCGTCTATATCCTGTTCCGAAACCTTGGTTGGATCAACGATCTGAAAGCTCTGATCGTCCCGGCGTTCTTTGGAAATGCCTTTGCGACCTTCTTCTTCCGCCAATTCTTTTTATCTATTCCCAAAGACTATGAAAATGCGGCGTACGTCGATGGCGCCGACCGATGGACTACCTTCTGGCGGATTATCCTCCCCATGTCGAAACCAGCGCTATTGTCTATTGGGCTGCTTAATTTTGTAGGGAGCTGGAATGGTTTCTTCCTGCCAACCATTTACCTGCAAACTCAGGATAATTGGGTCTTGACCCAGGCGCTGCGCAGCATGATCGGGGTTTACAGCTCGAATTGGGGCGAGATTATGGCCGGCGTGGTGATGACCTCCTTACCCATCATGGTGATTTATTTTCTGCTTCACCGTCAATTCACCGAAGGGATTACTCTTAGCGGGTTGAAAGGATAAGAATGAAAGTATGCCCATCCATTACTGCCAGAATCGATTTTGAAAAAAGATCGGATCCGCCCCTCTTTAAGTCAAAATTCGATATTTTCAACTCAGGCATTGTGCCGCCTGAACACTATCGACGCGACCAGGAGTTTTTCCGGCGCTCCCATCCGAATACTTTGCGCTTCGATATCGGTTGGGGCTCAGATTGGATGGAATGGTCAAAAAACATGGTCAGCGGCACAGCTTCAAATTTACAAGTTGACTTCCATGACCTGGACGAGTTAGTCGATGCGATTTTTGAAACCGGATGTAAGCCCTATTTCTCTTACTGCTATACACCAGGGCCTTTACAACCTATGCCGGGAGAATGGAAAAGGACCCCAAAAGATATGGAGGCCTGGGCCCGTTTGCTGGCTTGTTTTGTGGAGCACTATCACAAGCGCCTGGGTACAGGTAACGTGATCCACGAAGTGTATAACGAGCCGGATAACCAGGATTTCTTCCTGGATCGTATGAAAGACTACTTCGAGATGTACCGTTCAGGGGTTTTAGCCATCCGAAAACAGGACCCGGATGCCTTCGTCGGTGGTCCGGCGTTGGCCTTTTCGTTATCCTGGGTTGAGCTATTCTTAAAGTTCGTGTTGGCTAATCACCTGCCTCTGGATTTCTTTTCCTTCCATTTTTATGGCAAAAAAGGCTATGGCGACCTGACTCTGCCGGCCCTGGTGGCTAAGATCCGCGAAATCGCTAACAGGTACCCAGAGACTCAGGAGCTGGAACTGCATTTGAACGAGTTCAACTCTTACGAAATCGATTATCCCAAGGGCGGAAGGCAGGATCACTATGCCGCGGCCGCGGATATGCTCGAAGATTTTGTGTACCTGCTTTCGGAAACCGACTTGACTAAAGTCCATTGGGCTCAGTTCCTCGACAGCGGCAAAGAGAACTATTCCGGGATGATTTCTATCGAAGGCCATCCCAAAGCAGTCTTCAATGGGTATGAAATTTACGCCCGTCTTCCAACCGAGCGGCGCGAAGTGATCTATTCCGACGACGGAATAGTCAACGGCCTGGCTGGGAACGACGGTCGGCGAGCGGGGGCGGTGCTTTGGAATAAGAGCACTGATCCCGTTGGAATTAGCATCTCGTTCGATCACATTCCAAGCCAGGAACACTTGTGGCTGTACCGCGTGGACGAGGAACATTCCAGCTGGGGGGATGGCGCCAAAACGCAGCTTCTCGAACCGCTCGAAGACTTGGTTTTGCATGGAGCCGACCATTTCGAATGGCAAGGCCAACTTTCCGGGAAAGGCGTGATCTATTTTGAGTTCGGGCCGGCTGACCCAAACGAGTTGCGGCTGGCTGTTTTGCCCGGCAAACTGGTACGCTCTCTGTATTATTTTCCCAAACGCGGAAGCTCAAGTTATGCTGAATTCGAGCCCCTTACCTGGAAAGCCTACCTGGGAACAGACGGCCAGGATGGCGGCGACGCGAGAGTCGGTTGCGTAGTGGATGGTGCAGTTGAAAAATTCAATGTGGACATTGATCTGGACAATGTTGATTCAACTGCCGGTGGCTACGTGGGCTTGCGAGTGGATTACCAAGGAAAAGCGGGCTATCATAAGACAGTTTTTTATCAAGTGGCTGGCGAGAGACCGCTAGCTCTGGATAAAAGCCCCTGGGGATTGAAAGTAGATATCGATCATGTTTATCCGGTCCATGCAGAGCGGAGTTTTCAAGTAAACATTACTGCAGAAGCCCCAGAAGACTGGAGCGGTCGGGTTATTTTGTCGTTCGTGATGGTCGAAAGTGGCCCATTTACACGAGCGCGCTTCGCAATACATGCATAAAACAGTTCATTGAATAATTTCTGGAGATTTATCCGTTATGGAAATCCATCCTACCCCTCAATTCGCACGATCAGTTTGGCATGACTTAAATGGTGAGTGGTCGTTTCAGTATGACGATCAAAATACAGGTATCAGCGAACGCTGGATGGCCCCAGAAAGGAAATTCGACCGAATCATTAGGGTGCCATTCCCGCCTGAATCGGCCGCTAGCGGCATCCATGACCCAGGTTTTCATCCGGTTATCTGGTACGCACGCCGCTTTCAACTGCCCGAAGATTTTCGAACAGGCCGCCGCTTGATCTTGCATTTTGGGGCGGTGGATTATTCTGCTATGGTCTGGCTAAACGGACAGTTGATTGGCCAGCATCAAGGCGGCCACACACCGTTTTCTTTCGATATTACTGACTACCTGATCGCAGGCGAAGAGCAGAGGATCGTCCTCCGGGCTGAGGACTGGCCTCAGGATTTGGCTCAGCCGCGGGGAAAACAGGGCTGGATGATAAAGCCCAGGACGATTTGGTACCACCGTACCTCCGGGATCTGGCAGCCGGTCTGGCTTGAAGTTGTGAACGCCGTCCATATTACAGAACTGCGTTGGATGTCCAACACCATTACGGACGAAATTCACCTGGCTATTACACTGAATCAAAAACCGGACAGGCCCTTGGGGGTTTCGATCAGGCTGAGTCTGCAGGATGAAGCCGTTGCGACTGACCGGATTGAAATGACCAACAGCCAGATTGAGCGAAAAATCATCCTTCCTTTTAATGATGTGCACATTACTCCGGAAAAATATCTCTGGTCGCCGGAACACCCCAATCTTCTTGACGCGGTCATTACCCTATTGGATGGAGAAAATGAGATTGATGAGGTCAACAGCTATACCGGCTTGCGAAGCGTGAGTGGCGCTAACGGCTGTTTTCAGCTCAACGGTCATCCTTACTATCTCAGGATGGTGCTGTCTCAAGGATACTGGCCGCAATCGCATTTGGCTGCCCCCAGCGCTGAAGCTCTCCAGCAAGAGGTGACCCTGATCAAAGAGCTGGGATTCAACGCGGTCAGGATCCATCAAAAGGTAGAGGACCCGCGCTTCTTATACTGGTGTGATCGACTGGGAGTCATCGTTTGGGGCGAAATGGCCAATACGTTTGTCTTCAGCCAGGAATCAGTTACTCGCCTGACCCGAGAATGGATGGACGTCATTCAGCGTGATTTTAACCATCCTGCCATCGTTGCCTGGGTACCGGTTAACGAGAGCTGGGGAGTTCCTTCTGTAGATAAAGATGCCCGCCAGCGCGCCTTTCTACGCGCACTTTACTGGCTGACCCGTTCCTTTGACACTGAAAGATTAGTGATTGATAATGATGGTTGGGAGCACGTCATCACGGATATCGTCAGCATCCACGACTACGCTCAATCTGATCAGATCCTGTTGGCGCGCTACGGCTCACAACAATCGGTGAAAGAAATGCTTCATAACCACCATCCTAACGGATACCGGATCATTTTACAGGATAACGATATTTCTGGAACGCCAGCGCTGATGTTGACCGAGCTAGGTGGTATCAGTTACGAAATGAAGAACGGGGAAGAATTGTTTGCCTATGGGACTGTTTCAAGCGATGAGGAATATTATAATAAAATCTATGGGCTGATTAAAGCTGTAGTCTCCTGTTCTAGCTTGAGCGGTTATTGTTATACGCAGCTGGCCGACACCGAACAGGAAAGAAATGGATTGCTGACTGAAAACCGTGTACCCAAGCTGGCGATTGAAAAACTCTGTTCGATATTCCAAATGGAAGGTAAGGGTGGAGACGCATGACAACCAGGAAAAACAGCGGTCCAAAAAATGCGACGCTGCGCGAAGTGGCTGCTTTGGCGGGGGTTTCGCTCAAGACCGCTTCAAACGTCATCAATGAGCGTTCCGAACATTACAGCCAGGAGACTTATACGTCTGTCATGAAGGCCGCCGTGGATCTGGGCTATATTCCTAATATCGCAGCCCGCCACTTGCGCTCCGGAAGGACTGGCATCATCGCCCTGGTTATTCCTGAAATCCGTAACCCTTACTTCACTGAAATTGCCCAGGTCATCATTGCTGCAGCTGGCAAGCAAAATTCCACAGTATTGATCGATTTTACCAACGGCGACCGGGAAAAGGAGCGCCAGGTAGTTAGCGGTTTACATCCTCTGATGGTGGATGGCATCATTATGGATGTGATCTCGTTGGATATCAAGGATTTGACCAGCTTGAGCAATGCTCCTTTGGTGCTGTTAGGTGAGCGCCTGATCGACGCGCCTTTTGACCATGTTTTCATAGATAACGTCGCGGCCGCACGCACGGCCACCCAACACCTGATCGAGCTGGGCAGAAAGCACATAGCACCCATCGGATACATCGGCGGCGATTCGCGTGGAATGCCGTTCTTCCGCATGGAAGGGTTCAGTGCGGCCATGAGAGCAGCCCAGCTCCCTATCTATCCGGATTATATAATTCCCGTCAAACTGCCTTCCGTATTTGACCGAAACCACGGTGAGATCATCATGCGCAGGCTGCTCACGATCGACCCGAGGCCGGACGCGATATTTTGTTTCAACGATCTGGTGGCCCTGGGCGCGATGCGCGTCATCACAGCCGCTGGGCTTAGGATTCCAGAAGACATTGCTGTCGTCGGGTTCGATGATATTACCGAAGCCCGCTACGCGTCGCCGTCACTGACTACCATTGCGCCGGACAAGAAAAGTATTGCCGAGAATGCCATCGTATTGCTCAACGAACGCATTAACCGAACACAGAGCGAGCCCAAAAGCATATCGCCATCGTTCAAACTGATTGTTCGGGAAAGCACCATTGGCGATAATTATCGCGAGGAAGAAGAGCCGTCAATTTTTTAAGCCAGCAAGAGATATTGAACGGCTGCGGGTGCATTCCATAGGTATTGGCCGCCCATACCTCGATCATCTTTGAATACGTCGACGTCATTTCCACCATACTCGACTGACCCCTGGCCATGTCCACAGTTGGCCAACGGATCCAACGTGGCTGCGCTTGAAATATACGGCCCTTTTCCTTGTTTACATCTCCATCCATCCAACAGGCGACCAACTCATCCACCAGGCGCGCGGCGTGTTCTAACTGACCTGTGCTCATGCACTTTAGATTATGACTCAGGCGGATATAGAGGTGTATTTTTACCAGCAGGTGATCTACCTTTTCAATGATAACAGCCTGGTTCTGTGGATCAGCTGCAGCTTCGAGGATTAGGTCGTAAAATTCCAGTGCCATCGTTCCCAGACGTTCGGCCAGCAGGAAACGCGCGCTTTGAGGAATTTTAGCGTTAGCGGCAGCAGCCAGAGCAAAAAGTCATAGGTTTTGACAAACAAAGGAGCTTGCCGGTGCGGGTCTTTATTCATGGTAAGGAAGTGTATAGTCGCGAAACAAGCGGTTGCGTAGACGTCAGGTATCACCGTGCACGGCGTGCGCGATCGAGCATTGAACAAATATCGTGATATTTTCCAGAGAGAGCTTCCTAACCTGGTAGGCTCTGGACTTATCTCAGGTAGACCAGGATTCAAGGGAGGGGAGTGAAAGCAAAGGTAACGGGGAGAAGATCCCTTGCTAATACGAGGAATTGCATGACCGGTTTTTCAGCCGATAAATGACTTAAAAGGCAGTGTTTGCAACTAACTAACTAAACCTTGTCACACGGAGAACCGGTTTCTCTTCAACGGGTCGGCATTGAGCGTAACCTGGTTCTGTTTATAGTAGGATGGAATAATAGGTTGCTTTTCTATTCCGCTCGCCGCAAGTATGATAAACTCTTCCAGGCCATCGTCTGGATGATTCTCCTCGCTTCTATTTTCTTAACAGGGTGATATTCCGACGATGCTCGACGGATGATTCCACAGAGCTGCGTCTATCTGGAAGCAGCAGTATCACTAACAATGGTCTTTGGAATCCAAAAAAGTATAATAATTATGGCTTTATGGGTGTTGTATTTGCCATAAAAAGGATATATTTTGTGAATTTATTAGAAGGTAAGACAGCCGTTATTACCGGTTCAAGCAGGGGATTAGGTTTCGCTATTGCGAAAGCCTTCGCAGAGCAGGGGGCTAACGTTGTTCTGGCAGCAAGAACAGAGGAAACCCTACATTCGGCCGTGCTTGAATTGACGAATCAAGGGTACAAGGCGGAAGGTTTTGTCTGCGACACCTCAAAACTTGAGGATGTGGAGAGATTGGCGCAAGGGACGGTTTCAACCTTTGGCCGTTTTGATATTTGGGTCAACAATGCTGGCATTGGCGCTCCATACGGATCAACCATGTCCATCGCACCGGAGCGGGTTAAGAAAGTTGTGGATACCAATATTATGGGGGTCTACTACGGTTCTTATGTAGCCATGCGACATTTTTTGGCAAATGGCTCCGGAAAGCTCATCAACCTGCTTGGCCGCGGGGAGTCTGGGCCGGTGCCGTATCAGAATCCATACGCATCGAGTAAAGCTTGGGGTAAGAGTTTCACTCAGGGTCTTGCCAAGGAATACGCCGGTTCTGGCGTGGAAGTGATGGCGATTAATCCGGGTTTGGTGATCACAGAAATGCTTACTCAGGTGGATGCCATATCCGGGTTCGAAAAGAAGGTGCTGCCGTTGAATACAGTCATCCGTCTCTGGGGCAACATACCCGAAGTACCTGCCCAAAAAGTGGTTTGGATGGCTTCGTCAGCCACGGATCGCAAAAATGGGCTGGTGGTTAATTACCTGTCTTTCGGTCGGATGATGGCTGGTGTCGGTAAAGAACTCTGGCGGTGGATCACCCGCGCTCCGATTACCACCCCAACCATTCAGGTTCGAGTGACTGAAAAGTACGGGTCGTAGTAGATCGCTAAGAAATCAGCAGGATTGAGGGTCTCACCAGTGAGGGAAAAATCTTTCAAAATACGGGTGAAAAGAAAGGGGCTGACAAAAAGTCAGCCTCTTCTTTTCCCAATATTTTACTCGGGAGCTGAAATTGGCATGATGGTCTTCAACTGCCATCGTCTCCTACTGAGCCACAAAATACTCTTGATGAAAACTTATGGGACTTGATCCCAATCGTTTCAGACATCAGGGGAATAATCCGTGGCAGTCAAACCGCGAATTCGGTTTTCAAACAACCTGGTCTTATGACTGAAGAAGAAGCTCTCCAAACCTGGTATGACAATTGTTATGGACAATGCCACTATGCGGATTCCTTTCCTGAAGCAATTGAGACCCCATCTATTGTCAGCGCCTCACGGGCAGCATTGTAGTGAGACTAATCGATCTGCGTGTTTCTGGTTTTATTTCGCGGGTCTTTACTGATTGGGATGACGATGTTCAACGTAAACAACCCATTATCGGCTGTGATGCTCATTTCA
>CAYUSC010000081.1:8598-11562 GCA_964447265.1 uncultured Candidatus Brevefilum sp. | reverse complement strand
GGTCCGCGGGATTGGCTTCCTGATGAAGAAGAATAACATCGATGTGATCATGGGCGCGGCCAAACTGACCGCCAAAGACACCATCGAAGTGACACCTGCAGAAGGCGATGTCGAGACCCTCAAGGCCAAGGACATCGTGATCGCCACCGGTTCGCATCCCTTCACGGTTCCCGGCGTCGAGCTGGATGGCGAGAAGGTTGTGGACTTTGAAGGCGCGATCCTTAGCGACAAGCTGCCCGCTTCCGTTGCCATCATCGGCGGCGGCGCGATCGGCGTGGAATTCGCCTCCGTCTGGAATGCCTACGGCGTGGACGTGACCATCGTTGAGATGCTCCCCCACCTGCTGCCCACCGAAGACGAAGCTGTGGCCAAAGAGATCGAAAAAGCCTACCAAAAGCGCGGCATCAAGATCATGACCGGCACCAAGGTCAAGAGCGTGAAAGCCACCAAGACCGGCACCAAGGTCGTTGTGGAAGGCAAAGACGGCGAACAGACCCTCGAACCAGAACGGACCCTCGTGGCGATCGGCTTCCGGCCCAACACCGCCAATCTGGGCCTCGAAGATGTCGGCGTGAAGCTGACCGAGCGCGGCCATATTGATATCGACGAGAAGATGGCGACCAATGTCAAAGGCATTTGGGCCATCGGTGATGTCACCGGCAAGTTGCTGCTGGCGCATGTGGCGCAGGCCATGGGCGTGGTGGCAGCCGAGAATATCGCCGGTGTGGAAACCGTCACCCTCAATTACGACATGATGCCCCGCGCGACCTACTGCTTCCCGCAGACCGCCTCCTTCGGTTACACCGAAGCCAAGGCCAAGGAATTGGGCTATGACGTCGAAGTCGGCGAGTTCCCCTTCCAGGCCAACGGTAAGGCCCTCGGGCTGGATGACTATCAGGGCTTCGTCAAAGTCGTGACCGACAAGAAGTACGGCGAGATCCTCGGCGCACAGTTGGTTGGCCCCGATGCCTCCGAGCTGCTCCCCGAGCTGACCCTGGCCCAGCGCTTTGAGCTGACGGTCCATGAGATCGCCCGCAACGTGCATGCCCATCCGACCCTGAGTGAGGCCGTGATGGAAGCTGCCGCCGGCGCTGAAGGCGAAGCTATCCATATCTAAGCGAAAGTTGTAAAATTGAATTAACAGGCGGACCTGAAATCCCCATCAAAAAGCTCTCCCGTAATGAACGACGGGAGAGCTTTTTTGATCTCGTTTCATAGGCTTCCCCTTGAGGGGAAGCTGGCTGCGCAGCAGACTGATGAGGTGAAGTTTTTACCCTCATCTAATGGTGGGTCATCGACCCACCCTACAGGTGAAAAAGAGGACCCTATCCCCATCCCTTCCCCCGAGGAGCGTTACGACGAAGCCCCCGTAACATCTTGAGGGGGTAGGAAAGGCGCCGAAGGCGGGAAGGGGTGTTCTATCTTTGTCATTGCGGCAAAGCCGCAGGTGGAAAAAGCAATCCCCTCATCCGGCCTTCCAGGGCACCTTCCCCGCAAGGGGGAAGGCAATAACATCAATGACCTCTCAGGAGTTTTATCAATTTGTCCAGAGAGTCTCTTTTTCCCGATATGTAAATAATATGACTAATTAGTAATTAACAGTCCGCCAATCAAATGGATTCTTTAGGCTTCCCCTTGATGGGGAAGCTGTCTGCGAAGCAGACTGATGAGGTGAAAGAATAATCCCCCTCATCCGGCACTACGTGCCACCTCGAGGAGCGTAGCGACGAAGCCCTCGAAATAACGTGGGGGGGTGTGGGGATGCAAAACCTACACCACTATTACCTGTGACCCTTTTTCCGTCTTGGTCACTTCAATCCGGGTCGGGAAAGCATCTTTCAACTCCTCCAGATGCGTGATGACCAGAATCTTAGCGAAGTCATCCCGCACGGTGCTGATCGCCTCCACCAGCCGTTGGCGACCCTGGGCATCCTGGCTTCCAAAACCCTCATCGATCACCAGGGTCTGCAGCCGCGCCCCTGCCCGCCGGGCCAGCATCTTGGAAAGCGCCAACCGGATGCTGAAATTCACCCGGAACGCCTCCCCGCCGGAGAACATCTCATAATCCCGCTTGCCCAGCCCATCGCTGATAACCAGGTCGAGGGTTTCCTTCATGTCCTCGCGTTTCTTATCCTTATAATCGCGCTGGGTCTCAAAGCGGAAGGACATCCGCCCATTGGAAAGCCGCGAAAGCAGCTCATTGGTCGTCTCTTCAATCTCGGGCAATGACTGCTCGATCAGCAAAGCCGGGATGCCATCCTTGCCGAAAGCCCGCTCCAGTTGGCGCAGGTCCGCGATCTGCCGGGTGAGTGCCTCCCGTTCCGCCGTTAAGCTCGTTTTGCGCTCCCGCTGCTTATCCAGCACATTCACCAACTGTTCCGCTGCGCCTACTTCCCGTCTGAGCAGGTTCTCCTGCTCCTGGCTATCCAATAGAGCCTGTTCCGCCTCACGGCTGTCGGGCAGCTCCGCCTGGGCGGCGGCATAAGCCGCGGCGGACTGGGTGAGATCGGCCTGCAATTGTTTTACGGCCTTTTCCTGCTCCGCAAGCTGATCCTGCAGCCCGGCGATTTCCCGTTCCACCGGCTCCAGCGCGGCGCGGGCTTTTTCCAGCGCCCGCAGGTCGGTATCCGCTTCCCGCCCGACTTGTTCCGCCTGGCGTAACTTCTCATGGGCCGCCAGGTCATAGCCCAAACCGGACAATTCGGCCTCAATCTCGGCCAGTTTCTGCCGGGCATCCTCCGCGAAGGTCTCTTTTGTCAGAATTTCGCTAATCTGCGGAAGTCGGGCTGCGCCGGTCTGTTCCCACTGGGTCCGCTGTGCCTGCAGGGAATCCAGTTGATGGGTCAATTGGTCCGCGCGGCGGGTGGCCTCCCGCAGTTCAGCCTCCACCCCTTTCAGGTCGGCCAGTTGCGCACCCATCTGGCGCAACTGCGATTCAAAACTCTCCAAAAGCTGCTTATTCTC
>CAYUSC010000081.1:0-8498 GCA_964447265.1 uncultured Candidatus Brevefilum sp. | reverse complement strand
GGCCTGCAGGGTTTCCACCTGCGCCTTTGCCCCCGTTAATTGTTCCTCCAGCGCGGCGCTGTCCTTTTGCGCTTTTTCCAGGGCGGCCTGCTGTTCGGTCAGCCCTTCCTTTTCCTGGGTCAGGCGGGCTTCCTCAGCCCGGATCGCGGCCAGCGGTTCATGCCGCAGCGCCTCATGCTGACGGAACTGATCGGCCAGCTCTTCCATCGCTTCCAGCCGCTTGCGGGCGGCCTGCCAATCAGCATAAGCCTTTTCGATTTCCTCTGCGCGGGCGAGCATCTGCGCATTGTCGGCCTGTTCCTGCCGCCGTTCAGCCAGCGTGGTGCGGGTGCGGTCAAGTGTTTTCTCCGCGCTGTCAAGCTGACTTTGCAGGGTCGCCACCATTTTCTGTTGTTCATTCAGGACAGCCTGCAACTTCTGAACGTTTTCATAAGCTTTGGCGCGTTCCTGAGTGCGCGCGGTCAAATCTTTCAATTTCTCCTGTAATTCCGCCAGGAGAGCAATTCGCCGCGGTTCGTCATCGAGTTCCGCCTGGATCTCGCTGAGGCGTCCATCCAGCCCCTTCACCTTCTGATCGGTCTCGCGCCGCCTTTGGGCCGCGGCCTCCCGATAGGTCTCCCAGATTTCCAACCCAAGGATATTGCTCAGGATCTGCTTGCGGTCACCGGGCCGGGCTGTGGCGAACTGGTCCGCCTTGCCCTGCAGGAAAAAAGACGCATTGGTGAAGGTGTCATAATCCATTCGCAGGGTTTCCACGATTTTGGCGTCCGTATCACGCAGGGTCCGCTCGCTGAGCGTGTTCCACTGTTCCTCGTTGCCTTCCCCCTGGGCGAGGATGAAGAACTCCACCGAGGAAGCCTTGCCCCGCGGGTTGGTGCGCACCACCCGATAGCGGTTGCCCTCATAATCAAAATCGAGCGTCACCTCGGCTTTCTTGACCTCGGGGTGGGTGTTGATCACGGATTCATCGGCTTTGCGCGCCCGTCCAAACAGCGCCCAGGTGATCGCGTCCAGCAGCGAGGATTTACCCGCGCCGTTCTCACCTGAGATGCAGGCCAGATCGAAACCGGTGAAGTCCAGTTCGACCGGTTCGCGATAGGAAAGGAAACCTTGCAGTTTAAGTCTGACCGGAATCATCTTAGAAGTCTAATCCATCAAGAGGTGTGGTGTTCCGGCGGCTTTCAGTTTTGGGCTTGAGCAGCTCCTCCCAAAAAGTGTCGTCATAGCGGCGGGAACGGACCACGATCGGCATCGGTACGCCCCAGCCCAGCATCAACACTTCCTCCTTGGGCTGCAGCCGCGCCAGCATCCCGCGCAGCGCGCCCCGACCCGCCAGCCCGGTCAGTACCGCAGCGATGTCGTCCTCATCGCCCAGCCAGCCTGTGATCCGGGTGCCCAACTGGGACATCACTTCGTCATAGATCTGCGAGGGGCGCTGGTCAATGATCAGCAGCGTAACGTAATACTTGCGCATCTCGCGGGCAATGGTGCTGAACGATGTCTGTGAAGCCATCTCCCGGTTCAGCAGCTTATGGGCTTCCTCCACGGCGATCACCAGCGGCCGGGGTTCCATCGCCCCGTTTTTCCCGCTGCGGAAGGCATTGGTGCGCTGCTCCCAGACCTCCCGGATGCGCCGGGTGAGAAGGTTGGAGACGAAGAGGTAATCCAGATCCCGCTCATATTCGCCAAAGGACAACACCACATGCTGACCGTTGTCGAGGTTATCGATCATCTGCTGAAGGGCGTTGGCCGCGGGCCGTTCCACAATATAGGGCGCATTGAACAGCCGCCGCAGTTTGGAATGCAGCCCTTCCGCCGCGCTGACATTTACATTATTTTCTGCAGCCCATACTTGAATACTCTCTTTTGCCGAAATGTTTTCATCTTCATCAATTTTTCCAGTTTTCATTTGCTTGAAAGCATGGAACCAATTCTCCCCAAACGACTTCCACAGCGCATCCAGCGTGGTGGCCGTGGTCTCCCGCAAATTAAGCTCCTGCGAGAGCAGCAGCACATCATCCGGGGTGATATCCGTTTCGGCTACTTCCAGCGTATAGTCGGGTCGCTCGCCGCGGATGGTGGCGTCCCGTCCCAGGCCGACCATGCGGACCTTGGTGGGGAATTTGCCTTTGAGGCCCGGCACACGCATCCCCGTATCCGAGGCGGTGTCATCGGGGCCGTATTCGTTGTGCATATCAAAGATCAATACGGCGGTCTTGTCATGCTTGATTAAACCGGCCAGGATCACGCGGGTCAGGAAGGACTTGCCGGTGCCGGTCGCGCCGAAGATGCCGGCGGAGCGCTGGACGAGTTTATCCAGATTCATACAAACCGGGTGGTCCTGCTCCAGGGTGTTTCCAATCCGGAAGTATTTCTCATCGTCTTCCCGGCCAAAGATCAGAGCGATGTCTTCCGCCCGCGCCAGCCGCACCTTTGCATGGTGCAAAGGAACGGTTTTGGCAGGCCTTGGAAAGATTTTTCCTTCTTGCACCCGTTGATCCCACTCATCCGCTTCAGGCGTATCCAACTCTGGGGGGCGTTCCATCATCAAATTATTGAGGATTTTTACGACCGTATATAGAGTCTGCCCTCTCACCAGATCCGCAACACGGGGTGAAAGCCGCCAACTCAGGTCCTCATTCGCGTAACGCGGGTCAATCGCTTCCAGATGAAGGTCGGTGATCAGGCCATAGAAGACCCATTTATTCCGGTCGTCATCCACAACGACAAATGCGCCCTCCTGCACCTCACCGGCGGGAATGGTCAGCCGGGCATTGAGTTGATCCTCCAGCCCCCCGCTGGTGATGATCCCGATTGGGCCTAAATTCATGTCACCGCTGCGTTGTTCTTCGGTCATCCGATCCTCCCATTCACGCCGACCTGACGGCTCTGAGGCGTTTCCAATTCATCCACCACGCCCAGCACGGTCATCAGCGTGGGGTAATCATCTTTCATCAGAGTGATCAATTCCTCAACTGCGGCGTCAAACCATTCGGGATGGCCGGCAGTTTCCTGCACCTCGCGGGTATTCCGCAGATGGGCGGCCAGCAGCTCCGCCACCGGTTTGTTCTGGTCGCGCAGGATATGCCGCAGGTAACCCATCCGGCCCGCGCCGGTGAAGGCCGCGACCTCTTCCGGCGTGCAGAGGAAGATCTCATCCAAACTGAGCGGCGGCCGGGGCGGCAGCAGGTGAGAAATCCGCCCATCCTGTTCATAACCCAGGGCCAATACACCAATCTCCACCGGAACATTCCGGTTCTCGCGGGTGTCCCGCATATATTCTTCGGGAACATCCTGAGCAGTGATCAACTGGCGGACAAGGCCGTCATCGTCAATATGAATGTCATGGATCAGGCCAAAAACCTGGTAATTTTCACCTAATGACACCCGGGTCATTGCGCCAAATGACGGCGCATCCAGTTGATTGACTTTACAGCCAACCACAAAACCGGTTGTGCCGGAACGCAGTAACCTACCAATTTTTATCCCGCTCATCCGTTGTACCTCTTCTTTGTCGTATCCAGGTCTTTATGGTACTGCTTACTGGAAGCCTCATCCACCGGTATCCCCTGCTGGAGAAATTCCGTCACGATCATATCTTCCACATACTGATTCTCAGGCCGGGTCACTACCGCTTCTTCATGGGCGCGATGCAAAAGGTAGGGATAAGGTCGCGTTCCCAGGACATGCGCCTGTTCGGTCAAAGCTGCCTGGAGAAATCCCAATCTTTCGGGGCTTTTCGCCACCCAGCCAGGCACTTCCACTCGCGCCAGATGCGGCTTTCCAGGTTGGCCAACATTCAAATAGAAGAAATGAAAGCTCAAATCCGGGTCGAGTTTTTTATTCGTTTCCGAGAGGATGGCAAATACAGCGGAACGGTCTCCCGGATTGACCAATCGGTCCCGAAGCCAGTTTCGATCGCTTAACCCGGCAAACTGTCGCCGCTTGGGATCATACGAATCCAGGCCCTCCTCCCCCAGACGCATTAATTCCATCATTCGTCCGATCAAATCACTTTGGGATTTATCCGTATATCCCAGGAGCATCAGCCCCTGTTCCATGAATTTGATCAGGATGTCCTTATATTCCACCAACACTTTTTCAAATCCGCCACCTGCCTGAGGTTCACGGATCAATTCCAGTGGACCATCCACCATAGCTATCGCAGGGATTTCCAGCTCTTCCGGGAAATTCGCCAGGGCGCTCCGTTCCATCAAATCGCGTTTGATCGCGACTTCACCTTCAGACATCATCCCACCGGAAGCGGGGAAAAGAGTGCCATAATCTATTAGCTCACTGCTGGTAACAATTCTGGGTGTCTCTCCTGAACCACGGGTCATTGCTAACACAGCAACATTGATCACACCAAATGGCACCTGCGTATGACGGCTGGGGTTGATTTGGGAACCATCTGAAGCCAACAAGGTGAAACGCTCCGGCAAAGAGGGCATCGGAACGACTAAATTCAGCGGCTCATCCCCCGGCACGGCACAGCGCAGCCGGTCATTCGTCTCTGCGATTTGATTGATCCGGGCTTTGACTGCTTCCAGTTGATGGGCATATTTCTCAATAAGGCCAATTAACTCCTGCTCGCGCAAGGTCAGTTCAGCCCCGCGGTTCTTGGCCTGTTCAGCGAAGTCAGGTAGGCTCTTCTGGATATCAATCAAATTGACGGGCATAACGCTCCAGGGTTGGCGGATTGGATAAGGTCATTATCCCTAATTATAACGACTGTTCATTGGTTTTAAGAAATGCCAGACCATTGATTCCATTTTCCACCGCGTTGACAGTCCCCCACTCAAAAGATATACTTCCCTTATCAAAAGTTAACACCTTCGGGGCAGGGTGCGGGCCTGATCGCCCAATTCCCTACCGGTGGTAAACCTCAGACCGAGGCAGCCCACGAGCATGCCAGGCATGCATGAACCGGTGTGATCCCGGTGCCGGCGGTAACAGTCCGAATGAAAGAAGGTGCCGGTATCTATTGATATTGACCACTTGCCCCGATCCAACGACTCAGGGCTTTTTTGTATGACCTCAAAGGCAACCATCCAACCCCAACAATCAAAAACTTCACCATGGAAAAGAGTGTTGTTCCTGGTGCTCTCCCTGGCGGGCGGCGTCGCTCTCTGGGCGGCCCTGACTCGGTTGCTGGATCTGCCGGCATTCATTTTGCCCGGCCCGGGACTGGTTTGGGATCGGTTCCTCACCTCCCTCTCCAACGGACAGCTTGGCCGTCACACTGTCGCCACCCTCATTGAAGTTCTTTCCGGTCTGCTGGCTGGCAGCCTGTTTGCCACCGTCCTGGGGTACCTGCTGGCAAAATCCCCCACGCTTGAAAAACTGATCGCGCCCTATCTGGTAGCCAGCCAGAGCATTCCGATGGTTGCCATCGCCCCCCTGCTAGTGATCTGGTTCGGGTCGGGGATCTTTTCCAAGATCCTGATCTGTGCACTGATCGTTTTCTTCCCGGTGCTGATCAACACCGTGGTGGGTTTGCGCGAGGTCCCGCAAGACCTGCGCGACCTGATGCGCTCCCTGAATGCCACCCGCAGCCAGACGCTCTGGAAGCTGGAAGTCCCGGCCGCCCTGCCGATCTTCCTCGGCGGTCTGCGGGTCGGCGCCACCTTATCCGTGATCGGCGCGGTGGTGGGAGAGCTGGTCGGCGCGGACCGCGGCCTGGGCTTCCTGATCAATGTCGGCCGCGGACAATATGACACGGCGCTGGTTTTCGTGGCCGTGATCACGCTGATCGTGATGGCAATGGCGCTCTATGGAATCGTCCTGTGGATCGAAAAACGAGTCCTGGCCTGGCAATCCTGGCGTCAGGAATAATAAATTCCCCCCGAGATTTTGGAGAGAAAATGCTTACGAACCTTATGAAAAGAAAAGTCATCATCCTCATCATCATTCTGCTGGTGGGCGCGGTCATCCTAACGGCCTGCCAACAGGACGCCGCCGAAGAAGAAACCGAGGTCATCGCCACGCCGCTAACCCTCGGGTATATCCCCAACATCCAGTTTGCGCCGATTTATGTGGCCGTCGAAAAGGGCTATTTCCTTGATGCCGGTTTCGACGTGTCGATTGAATACGGCAATGAATCCGACGCGGTTGCGCTGATCGGGGCCGGAGACCAGCTTTTCGCCATCGCCAGCGGCGAACAGGTCCTGCTGGCCCGCGCTCAGGGGCTGCCCGTCACTTATGTGGCCGCCTGGTACCAGCAATATCCGGTGGGTGTTGTCTCCCTGAAGGATGCCGGAGTCCTCGTTCCGGAAAACCTCGCCGGAAAATCCATCGGCATCCCCGGTCTCTATGGCGCCAGCTATATTGGCCTGCGGGCCTTGTTGAGCGCAGCGGACCTGACCGAAGAAGATGTGGAACTGCTTTCCATCGGTTACAACCAGGTGGAATCCCTGGCCACCGGGCAGGTCGATTCGGCCGTGATCTACCTGGCAAATGAACCGGTTGTCTTGCGGTCGGAAGGTTATGATGTGAATGTGATCCAGGCTTCCGACTACCTCCGCCTGGTCGCCAACGGCCTGGTCACCAATGAAACCATGCTCAACGAGCACCCCGAGCAGGTGCAGGCTTTCATCGGCGCCCTGCTTAAAGGCATCGCCGACACCCTGGCGGATCCCGACGAGGCTTATGAGATCAGCAAATCCTATGTTGAAAACCTGGCCGATGCCGACCGCGATCTCCAATTCGAGATCCTGACCCAGTCCATGATGCTTTGGGAAACAGAAAACCTCGGCTATAGCGAACCGGCCGGATGGGTCAACATGCAGACTGTCCTGATGGATATGGGGCTGCTGACCGAGTCTCAGGATCTGGATAAGGCATTCACCAATGACCTCCTCCCCTGAGGCGGCGCTCACCGTTCAAGGCCTGGGCGTCACTTTTAGCGATGCCAGCGGGGTGGTGCATGCACTGCACGACCTCAGCTTTTCGTTGGCGCCGAACGAGTTCGTCTCGCTAATCGGGCCTTCCGGCAGCGGAAAGAGCACCCTGCTGCGGGTGCTGGCCGGGCTGGTGCCGCCCACCCACGGCACATACGCCTATAATCATCACAGCCCTAAGGTCGGATTGGTGTTTCAAAAGGCCAACCTGATGCCCTGGCGCAGGGTCATTGAGAATGTCAGCCTGCCGCTGGAGCTGCAGGGTGTTCTCAAAGATCAGATTGAAAGTCATGCCCGGGAATTGATCGAACTGGTTGGGCTGGAAGGTTTTGAGCAGGCCTATCCCCGCGACCTCTCCGGTGGGATGGCCCAGCGGGTGGCAATTGCCCGCTCGCTGATGCAGGACCCGGATATTCTCCTGCTGGATGAGCCCTTCGGCTCGCTGGATGACCTTACCCGGGAGCGGATGGGCGACGAACTGCTGCATATCTGGCAGGCTCGGCGTAAAACCGTCCTGATGGTCACCCATTCCATCTCGGAGGCTATTTACCTCTCGGACCGGGTGCTGGTGCTTTCCCCCCGCCCGGGAATGATCAAACTCGACCTGATGATCGACCTCCCCCGCCCGCGCACCTCCGTGCAACGATCCGCTCCGGAATTCAGCGCCCTGGCCCAAACTTTGCGGGAAAGCCTGCGGGACGAGGAATTGGCCTGAGGTTCCTATCCATTTGACCAGTCCCATATCCTCCAGTCAACCACTTGACAGGACGGCGTTTTTCATTACAATCTAAGGTGTTAATTCTCTAGTATTTAGAAAGGTGGAGGCACGTTTTATGGCTAAAGTCGCTGTACTTGCATACGTTAATCTGTATGAACGCGCCTCTGGGACTCGCTAGAAGGTAATTTCCTCCTGGCCCCTTTTCCGGTCACGGGTGTGTTCATACCCCGTGGCCTTTTGATTTAACATAAATCAAACTAAAAGCAGGCTGCACCGGGCAGTGCCGGGGATTCCCCCGCGCCAGCCACGCAAGTACACCTTGGATGCAGCATGACGCTCACACCGGTCACGGGATTGTTCCGTGGCCGGTGTTCTATTTAACCAACTTATCCAGCTCAATTGAAAGGAAGGCTTGATGCAAGCCCAAGTTCGTTTCACGCAATATCAGACCCTGACCTCAGGGTTCAGTAATACTCAAAAGATAGACAGCAAACTTGCTGATAATCATAAGGAACGCTACCGATGCAAACTGAAACTACCGACCCGTATGCCAACGGTGTCGTTTACAAGAAAAACCTAAGTCAATATCACGTCCATACCAACGGCCGGATGATCAAGTGCTCCCTTTCGTCAAAACTCTGGAAGGACTTTGAAACCAGCGGCGGCAAGGGTGGGCGAAAAAAGAAGGTCACGAATACCCGCGAAAAGCACATGGATCCCGTAGCCATTGGCGACCGGGTCCGCTGCCAACTCTCTGGCGCTGACACCGGGATGATCCTGGAGGTGCTGCCGCGCCAAAATAAACTGACCCGGCAATCCGCCAAACCAATGCCCGGCGCACACGCTTTTGAACAGGTGATCGCCGCCAATCTGGATCAGGT
>CAYUSC010000080.1:10476-11856 GCA_964447265.1 uncultured Candidatus Brevefilum sp. | reverse complement strand
TGATCCTGCTGGTGGCTTTCCTGATTCTCGGCGTTACTGCGGCGGTGGTCATTGTACCGCTGGGGTTGTGGGTGATCGTTTTAATGGCGAAACCGGGTCAATCCGACGGTCGGCGCTTCATGCTCTTCCTGATCGGGTCAGCCCTGACGCTCACGCTGGCGGCTGAGATGATCTATCTGCCCGGGGATATCGGCCGGATGAACACAGTCTTCAAGCTCTATCTGCAGGCCTGGATTATGTTTGGTTTATCCGCCGGGGTCTGTTTCATCTGGACGATTCAATCCCTGCGTTATTGGCGTCCTCGCCTGGATCTGCTCTGGCAGGTGATCTGCTTCATCCTGGTGACTTCTGCTGCGTTGTTCCCTGTTTTGGCCACGGCAGATAAAATTGATGACCGCATGGCGACCGATGCGCCGCATACGCTGGATGGCATGTCCTATATGGCTTATTCCTTTTACTATGACATGAGCCTGAACATGGATTTGGAAGAGGACTATGTCGCGATCCAATGGATGCAGGACAACGTGGAGGGGTCGCCGGTAATCGTGGAAGGGCAGGCCTATGAATATCGCTGGGGCAATCGCTTCACCATCTATACCGGCTTGCCGGGCGTGGTGGGGTGGAACTGGCACCAGCGTCAACAGCGGGCCATTCTGCAGAGCAATATTGTTCAGGAACGGGTGGATGCGGTCAATCTCTTCTATCAGACCGAAGATCGCGCCGTGGCCGAGGACTTTTTAGCAGAATTCAATGTGAGTTATATCATTGTGGGTCAACTGGAGCAGGCTTTCTATCCCGGCGCCGGACTGGAGAAGTTCGAAATGTACGACGGCGTCCTCTGGCAGGAAGTGTTCCGCTATGGCAGCACTGTTATTTATAAGGTACTGGATTAAGCGCCGATTCGCATATTCTAATGACTAACCGCCATTGGCGGATGGATTGACAAGTATAATAGCATCTAAGATGAAAACTTCAAAGAATACGAACCTGTCGATAGGAATCCTCTTCGCGGCTTTCGCAGTTGCCCTTGCGCTGCGGTTGATCCGCCTGGGTGTGCTGCCTTTGGGGGATAAGGAAGCCTCGCTCGCGTTGCAAGCTCTGGCCGTGGCGCGGGGGGAGGCCACTACCTTTGGCTCCTTTGCCGCGTATGTGGGACTGACCGGGTTTGATTTTTATCTCTTGTCATCCGGGAACTTCCTGGCACGCTTTTGGTTCGCACTGGCGGGAGCCTTGGTGGTCTTCGTGCCCTGGCTGTTCCGGGAGCGGATTGGTCACTGGCCGGCTTTGCTGCTGGCGGGCGTCCTGGCGATTTCACCTGAAATGGTCGGGCTTTCCCGGATCATCGGTTCGCCCATGATGGCTTTTGTTTTCCTGCTGCTC
>CAYUSC010000080.1:7395-10376 GCA_964447265.1 uncultured Candidatus Brevefilum sp. | reverse complement strand
GCCTTTGTGGCTGTTGACGGTCCGGACGATGTTCTTCGCCTGGCGGCCGCCCGATGAATATCGCCATATTTCAGCGCTGACAGCGATTTTGATCGTTGTCCTGTTTGCTTTTTTGCTGCTCACCTTCCGGGTGATGATCAACGCCAATCTGCCGCAGGAACTGCGGGTGAACTACCTTCTGGCCCTGATCATTGGGGCTGTTTTGCTGGTGGCAATTGTCCTGATGGTCAGTTATGGCTGGTCACAGGAAGTGGCGATGCCGGGCTTGCTTATCGGGTTGACTATTGTCTTTGGGGTGGGGTTACTGGCGCTCAGCGTCAAATCCACCGGACTGGCGCCGGAACGCTCCTGGGAGCTCTGGTATCCGGATGAACCCCAGGTGACGACGGTCTGGCTACGGGAGACGATTGACGACATCGTGGATTGGAACACCAGCGGGAAAGGGGCTTTGGAGATCGTTGTTTCGGATATGGACCGGCCCAGTCTGCGCTGGTTGCTGCGGGATGACCCGGATGTGGAATTTGTCTCCTCTGCACCGCCGCTTTCCGAACCCGGCCTTCTGATCACCTCAGATCAGGAAATGCCGGAGATCGCTGGCGGTTACCGGGGACAGGACCTCGTCTGGGAAAGCCGGGCGGTCTGGCCCCAGATGAGCGGGTTTGATTATGTTAGCTGGCTGCTGACCCGGGATGCCCCCGCAATAAATGAAAATGTCATTATTTGGGTTCGAACGGATTTGATGCCCGACGCCCAGTTCTCAAACTAAAGGAAAAATTAAACGCATGGCGCGACCGAACACAATTGCAATTGATGGTCCGGCTGGTTCCGGCAAATCCACCCTGGGCTGCCTTTTGGCGGAAGAATTGGGATATCTCTATTTTGACACCGGCGTGATGTATCGGGCGGTGACCCTGGCGGCGCTGCTGCATGGACTGGCAATTGAGGATGAAGAGGGGATCGGTCGACTGGCGAACGAGGTGCGGATTGATGTCCGCCCGCCCAGCGTGGATGATGGCCGGGCATACGATGTTGTGCTGGATGGCGAAGATGTGACCTGGGCGATCCGCAAGGAAGAAGTCAATGCCGCGGTCAGCCCTGTTTCAACTTATGCGGCTGTTCGCGATGCGATGACGGAACAACAGCGTCGGATTGCGCATGAAAATCAGGTGGTAATGGTTGGCCGGGATATCGGCACGGTGGTGGTACCCGATGCGGACTTGAAGATCTATCTGGACGCTTCCGTGGAAGTGCGCGCGGAGAGACGATATCAGGAATTATTGGCTCGGGGTGAGGAAGCTGACTTCGATCAGGTGCTTGGCTCATTGATGAACCGTGACCGGATTGATTCCGGCCGGAAGATCGCACCGCTGAAGCCCGCGGAGGATGCCGTCATTATCAATGCCGACCACTTGGGAATAATGGATGTTTTGGCAAAGGCAAAGGAATTGGTGGATCATGTGTGATACATTTGTCGCCCTGAAAAATGCAACGGTTGATGGATCGGTCATCTTTGGCAAGAACAGCGATCGGGATCCCAATGAGGCGCAGGAATTGCTCCTGATCCCCCATACGGTGCACCCGGAAGGATCGGAAGTGCAGTGCACCTATATTTCGATCCCGCAGGTCAGGGAGACCAATGCTGTGCTGCTCTCCAAGCCTTTCTGGATTTGGGGCGCGGAGATGGGCGCAAATGAACATGGCGTCGTAATTGGGAATGAAGCCGTTTTCACGAAAGTACCCTATGACAAGGAACCCGGCCTGATCGGGATGGATTTCCTGCGGCTGGCACTTGAACGCGCCGCGACGGCGGATGAAGCGCTGGATGTGATGATCGAGCTGTTGGAAAAATACGGCCAGGGCGGCAATCATGGGAGCCTGCACCCCATGTATTACCATAATAGCTGTCTGATCGCCGATCATGATACCGCCTGGGTTTTTGAAACTGCCGGCAAGCATTGGGCGGCGGAACGGGTGACGGATGTGCGCTCGATTTCCAATATCATCACGATTGGCAACCATTGGGATCGCGCTTCGGATGACCTGGTTTCGTTTGCCGTTTCAAAGGACTGGTGCAAGAGCGAAGCGGATTTTGATTTTGGCGCTTGTTACAGCGATTTCCTCTATTCAACTTTCGCGGCCGGAAAGCACCGATTCTGCCAGACGCGGGATAGCCTCCAGGCAAATGTTGGCAAGGTGGATGTGCCTTTTGCCATGCACCTGCTGCGAAATCATGGCCCGGAATCCGGTGAGGATTGGCGGCCGGGCAAGGGGATCACGGGTGCGGAAGTCTGCATGCATGCCAGCTTTGGACCGATCCGCATCAGCCAGACCACCGGCTCGATGATCTCACACCTGACCGAGGATGGCGACACCCACTGGGTGACCGGAACTTCGGCCCCCTGCACCTCGGTCTTCAAACCGGTCTGGTTCGAGGGCGGCCTACCCGATCTGGGACCGTCACCTACTGAGGTCTATAATGACGAGACCTTATGGTGGCAGCATGAAAACCTGCATCGCGAAATCCTGCGGGATTATGCGATCCGGATCAACGTGCTGAAACCCCAACAGGCGGAACTTGAAGCAGCCTTCCTGAATGGCTTACCCGATATCACCAGAGCGAAACCTGCAGAGAAACTGGCTTTCACCACGGATTGTTTTGAAAAGACGGCTGAAATGGAAGCGGAAGCGCTGGAGACGGTGAAATCCCTGCCGGTGGCCAATTCCCGCCCGCCATTGGATCAAATGGCCTGGAAAGGGTTTGATAAGGACGCTAAGCGACCTTAAAGGCACTTAAGTGTTAATGGGGGTGAAGCGTTTTTGAGCAATTCGAATCTCTTTTAGAGTCGCTCTAATGCTATAATGAATTATCCAAGTTCAACAGACTGAAAAATGCCTGAATTTATCGCGCCACTCTTGCCAGAATATTCCATCCATATCCCCCAATCCGCAATTTCACTGGTGGGATGGCTGGTTTGGCTGGC
>CAYUSC010000080.1:0-7295 GCA_964447265.1 uncultured Candidatus Brevefilum sp. | reverse complement strand
GGGTTATCCGGTGTGCTGCTGGCTTATCTGGATACCCACTCGATCTTCACACCGCTGCTCTTTATGAGCGTTGCGGTGATCTTCACGCTGGCAATCCGCCAACAACATCAGGGGACCTTCTATCGCTTGCTGCGCATTCCGCCATTTGCAGCACTTGCGGCTGTGGCGGGGTTGTTCCCACTGACCTTCCTGGCTTTGTTTCTCAATTCCGAGGGCGACCTGGCTGCCAGCATGGCTTTTTCGCTTACCTGGTTTCTGCCGGTATTTCTTTCGATTGGCGGGATGGCTTTGCTTGGGGGATTGGGATGTCTCGGCGTGAAACTGCTGACCGGCGAACGCTGGGTGGGCAAATCGGCAGCGAGCGACGAGGACACCAACCAGAATTTGGGTTTACGTTATGTGTTGATTGCCCTGCCTCTGGCGATTGTCTTGTTGGCTGCCACTGTGGCCGGGCAGTGGAAATCCGCCCGGGAGTTTGCCCGGCGTTCGGTCGTGGAAGAAATGACCGCCGCCGCGCAGTCTATGGCGGATGGGATGGCGGAGCTATTGGCGGATGGCGAAAATACCATCCAATTAGCGGCTGGGAGTTTGAATGGCGGTCAGTTGAACGCGGATAGTGCGCAACTGGCGCTGGAGGCTCAGTGGGCCGCCCTGGCCGGTTTTGACCGGATTGCTTTGGCAGGCGCTGATGGAACCCTGTTGGCAGTCTATCCACTTTTGACCGATGACGAACCTTTCCCGACCAGCGCGGAACAAACCGCCATCGCCCAGGCCCTGGCCGGCAATACCGTCCAGCCGGTGGGGGTGGGTACGAGCCTGGCCTTCTTTGCGCCGAAGACGAACGCAGAGGGGCAGACTTTAGGTGTGCTTTGGGGGCGGGTAGATCTGAATACCGCTGAGGACTTCCAGCAGTTAATCTCAGATGCGGATCCGCTTCTGGCGGCAGGCGGCGCAGTTGTGATCGTGGACGGCACCGGGCAGATTATCTATTCTTCGGAAACGAGCGGTGGTTCAGCCGTCTATTCCGGTTCCATCTTCCTGACCGCGACCTATTTTGAAACCGTTGATGCGGATGGCGCCCATCATATGGAATATTTCCAACCTCTGGGTAACCAGGGCTGGGCGGTGATCGCGTCGATCCCGAACCAGATCGTCCAGCTTCAGGCGGTCCAGGAAGTGACCCCGCTGATTTTGGCCGGGTTTGCCCTGATCGTTCTGGAAGCCGGGATTGCGGTGTTGATGTTCAGTAAGCTCAGCCAGGATGCCGAACAATTGGCGGATGAAGCTGCCAAGATCACCCAGGGCGATCTCTCACTGCCCGATTCAAAGTACCGCTATTCTTCCGGTCTTAAACCTCTGGCGCAACAATTCATCCAGATGACAGCCAGCGTGAAATCCCGGCTGCAAAGTCAATCGGATTTGCTGAACGTCAGTGAGCGGATCACCGGCCAATTGAAGTTGAAGGATTCGTTGCAGGTGATCCTGGTGGCCGCGCTGGAACACGGGATTTCCTCCGCTCGAATTGTGCTGCTCAACGAAGCGCAGCCCTCCAGCCAGGTCTCGCCGGATCAAAAGTTCGGAATGGGCAAGGACGCCCGGATGCTGGCTCCGCTGGATGAGGATATCCTGACTGTGACCCGGGTTCGGGGGCAGTGGATGATGCGAGGGGGGCAGATCGGACGGAACTTCCACCTCGCCAAGGATATGACTTCGCCAGCCCTGCTGGTTTCGCTGCCGCTGCGTTGGAAAAATAAATTGCTGGGAACCCTCTGGCTGGCCTCTGACCGACAGTCGGATCTGGGCGATGAAGAGCTGACTTATTTTACCGACCTCTCGCAAAAAGCCGCCACGGCGATCGTAAACCATAAGGCTTTTGATGATTCGTTGACCCAAAGAAAGCAACTGGAAGCTGTGTTGGCTGCTTTGGATGATGCCGTTTTGGTCACCGATCCAAATCAGATGATCACCTTTGCCAACCCTGCGGCAGTTCTGCTGCCTGAACTGTCCGAGAAGGTGGTATCAGGCGCACCCCTCATGAGGGTGTTGGGGGAGGGTGAATTCTCCGTGGCGCTGGAAGTGCCCTTTGGCGGGTCGCTGACCTGTGAACTCCAGACTACGGATGGGAAATCCTATCTGCTGTTGATCGAACCTTTGAGGGTTGATGAGCGCAACCTGGGGATGATCTATGTCTTCAAGGACGTCACCGCTTTCAAGGCGCAGGATGCAACCAAGACCGAGTTCGTCACCACCGTCTCGCATGAACTGCGTTCCCCATTGACCTTAATGCAGGGATATGCAAAAATTTTGCGGTTGGCGGGTAACCTCAACGAGCAGCAGGAGACCTATCTCAACAACATCATCACAGGTGTGGATGAGATGCGCTCCCTGGTGCAAAACCTGCTGGACCTCGGACGATTGGATTCCATTGACGCCCTGGAGATTAAAAAGATCAGTATGGAAGATATCGTTCAGCGTGTGGTTGAGACGATGGATTCCCAGATGAAAAATAAAAACATCGAGCTGGAAGTCAGCTTGCCGGATGATCCGCTCATGGTGGAAGCCGATGCCGCCTTTCTGGTGCAGGCTTTGAAGAACCTGGTGGATAACGCCATCAAGTATTCGGCAAATAAAGGTCGGATCAATCTGAAAGTGCAAAAGCAGGGTGAAGCGGCTGTAATAACGGTCGAGGATTTTGGCCCCGGGATCGCGCCGCTGGATCAACGCAAGATCTTCAAACGGTTCTTTCATTCCGAAAATCAGGTGGGGGTGGAGGAACGGTCGGGGAGTGGTCTGGGCCTGGCGATTGTCAAATCCATTGCCGAAAGACACGGGGGAAAAGTGTGGTTTGAGAGCAAATTGGGTCGGGGAAGCAGTTTCTACCTGCAAATCCCCCTAAAACAGTCAAGATAAGGTGATTGACTGGACAATCAGGGGTCAGCGTGGTAGAATTGGGACTTCAAGTTAGTTGACAAACCCTATCTGAATTTGATATAATTACCGTTTGCATGCATCGGAAAGGAAAAAACCTTCCCCAATTGAAAACACCTGAGAAAAATCCGGTTTCTCTAGGTTTTTCTCGCGTTAATGCATTAACGCACAACTCGATTTCCATTTCTTTATAGGAGGCTCCTAGTGGAAACAAAGGGATTAAAAGCGCTGCGAATTGGACTTGCCTCTCCTGAGGTCATTCGCAGTTGGTCGTATGGCGAAGTTTTGAAACCAGAGACCATTAACTATCGGCGACTTCGTCCTGAAAAGGACGGATTGTTCTGCGAAGCCATTTTTGGCCCCACCCGCGATTATCAGTGCTATTGTGGAAAGTATAAAAACCCTCGTTATAAGGGCATTATTTGTGACAAATGCGGTGTGGAAGTTACCCGTTCGGCTGTCCGCCGTGAACGCATGGGCCATATTGAATTAGCCGCACCTGTTGCCCATATCTGGTATACCCGCCGGATCCCCTCTTTCCTGGGTTTGATGCTGAATATCTCCCGCCGGAACCTGGATCGTGTGCTGTATTTTGCCCAGTATATTGTCACTTATGTGGATGAAGATGCCCGTCAGAAAGCCCTCAAGCGGCTTGAGGATGAGATCAGCGTTTCCGAGCGTGAACTCGGCCAGCGGATCAATTCTCAAATTGCCGATGTCAAGAAAAAGCGCGACCTGGATCTGAAAGCTCTGGATGCCGAACGTCAGGCGATGGAAGAAAGCTATGACGAGCAGATTGGCAGCCGGATTGATCCGGTCATCAAAGAAGGTCAACGTCTGGAGAGCGAGATCTCAACCCGGATGGGGAAGAAGATCCGCAAAGCGATCACCTTCAATGCTTTTGACAAAGAGACCCTGATCGTCGAAGCCGGCGATGAGGTCACTTCCGCCCATCTGAGCGAAGTCCAAAAGATCGTCAAGGAAATGATGGAAGACCTTGAGTCCGATCTGAAGGACGAACGCGGCCGTGAAATTGAGAAGATCAAAATCCGCAAGGAAGAGGTCAAAGCGGCCAGCGAATTAAAAATGGAAGATTTGCGCAATGCGCTGGAAGATCAGGCAGAGGAAACTCAGACTGAATCAGCCAACCTTCGCGATGAACTGTATGAATTGGAACCCTTCACCTTCCTGAGTGAATCCCGCTACCGGGAATTGAAATCCCGGTGGGGTCAGGTTTTCCGGGCCGATATGGGAGCGGAAGCCTTCCACGATATCCTTAAACGGATTGATCTGGATGCGATGTCCGAGGAGCTCTGGGAAGAAATTCGAACGACCCGCAGCAAACAAAAACGCAAAAAGGCCACCCGCCGCCTGAGCATCATCGAATCCTTCCGCCGCTCCAACAACAAGCCGGAATGGATGATCATGACCGTGCTGCCGGTGATCCCTCCCGACCTGCGCCCCATGGTGCAGCTCGATGGCGGCCGTTTTGCCACCTCCGACCTGAATGATCTTTATCGCCGGGTGATCAACCGCAACAACCGCCTCAAGAGGCTGTTGGAGCTGGGTGCGCCGGATGTGATCGTTCGGAACGAGAAACGTATGCTCCAGGAAGCCGTTGACTCCCTGATTGATAACTCGCAGCGCGGCAAGGCGCTCTCCCGCCGTGGACGGCGCGAACTGCGCTCACTGAGCGATATGCTCAAGGGTAAGAAAGGCCGCTTCCGCCAGAACCTGCTGGGTAAACGTGTGGACTATTCCGGTCGTTCCGTGATCGTGGTTGGCCCTTACCTGAAACTGCACCAATGCGGTCTTCCCAAGACCATGGCTCTGGAACTGTATCGTCCCTTCGTGATCTCTCGTCTGGTTTCGCAGGAATATGCCGCGAACATCAAGGGCGCCCGCCGCTTCATTGAGCGCAACCGCCCTGAAGTTTGGGAGACCCTGGAAGAGGTGATCAAAGACCGGCCCGTGCTGTTGAACCGTGCTCCTACCCTCCACCGTCTGGGTATTCAGGCTTTCGAGCCGATCCTGGTGGAAGGCAGCGCTATTCAATTGCACCCCCTGGTTACAACCGCCTTCAACGCGGACTTCGATGGCGACCAGATGGCCGTCCATGTCCCGCTTTCCCAGAAAGCCGTGACCGAAGCCCGTGAATTGATGCTGGCGACCAAGAACCTCTTGAAACCCGCTAATGGCGAACCCATCATCAGCCCCTCCAAGGATATGGTGTTGGGTGTCTATTACCTCACCATGTTCATTGACCAGGAATTTATGGGTCACGGCCGGGCTTTTTCCAATATTGACGAAGTCAAGATGGCCTACGAAATGGGTCAGATTGATATCCACGCCCAGATCAAGATCCAGACCGAAACCTGGTACGACGAAAAGAACCAGCGCCTGCCGGAATTGGAAGTCCGCCTGATCAATACAACCGTTGGGCGTGTGCTTTTCAATAACGCGCTGACGGAAAGCATGCGATTTTATAACGGCGAACTGGATAAGGGCGGCGTGAAAGACCTGATCACCGAAACTTACGAAGTTTGCGGCCAGGAAGAGACCTGTATCATCGCTGACCGGATCAAAGAGGTTGGCTTCCAATATGCCACACGCTCCGGTTCCACCATTGCTGTCGCCGATATCACCGTCCCGCCGCAAAAGCAGGAGATCATCCAGGCAGCGCTGAATAACGTGGATTTGATCACACGTGACTTCCGCCGCGGTCTGCTGACCGAACAGGAACGCGATGAGAAAACAATCGAGATCTGGCAGAATACCACCAATGAGGTGGCTTCCAAGGTGAAGGAATCCCTTGACCCCACCGGCGATTTGGCGACCATGGCTAACTGCGGCGCCAGCAAAGGTGGTTTCAACTCCATCGCCCAGTTGGCTGGGATGCGCGGTCTGATGGCAGACCCTGCCGGCCGCATTATCCCCATGCCTATTCGTTCCAACTTCCGTGAAGGGTTGAATGCTCTTGAGTACTTCATCTCCACCCACGGTGCTCGTAAAGGTCTGGCCGATACCGCCCTCCGTACTGCGGATGCCGGTTACCT
This sequence comes from uncultured Candidatus Brevefilum sp., assembly GCA_964447265.1. Taxonomy (GTDB): domain Bacteria; phylum Chloroflexota; class Anaerolineae; order Anaerolineales; family Anaerolineaceae; genus Brevifilum. The sequence continues at coordinate 1,311 of CAYUSC010000080.1, read as the reverse complement.
GACCCGCCGTTTGGTCGATGTGGCTCAGGACGTGATTGTTAATGAAGAAGACTGCGGCACATCCAATGGTATTTGGATCAACGCCGAAGACGACGTCGCCGGACAGTCTCTGTCCGAGCGGATCTATGGCCGTGTTTTGGCCGAACGGGTGATCGACCCCAAGACGGGTGAGATCATCTTTGAAGCGAATGAACTCCTGACCCATGAGAACGTCAAGCGGATCATCAACGCGAATGTGCAGAAGATCAAGGTTCGCTCTCCTCTGACCTGTGAGATGGTTCATGGGATTTGCGCCAGTTGCTATGGCGTGGATCTGGGCCGGGGCGACATGGTCAAACTCGGCTCCACAGTTGGTATCGTGGCAGCCCAATCCATTGGTGAGCCTGGTACGCAGTTGACCCTGCGGACCTTCCATACCGGTGGTGTGGCCGCTGGCGGCGACATCACAACCGGTCTCCCCCGTGTTGAAGAGCTGTTCGAAGCTCGTAAAGCCCCGAAAGGTGAAGCGATCATCTCCCGGATTGCCGGGACAGCCCATGTGATCTTCTCCGAAAAATACACTGACCAACGGGTCGTCCGGGTGGACCACAGTGAAATGGTCTCGGATGAATACGAAATCCCGAACGGTTGGACAGTTTCCGTCAAGGAAGAGGATGAGATCGAAGCCGGCGCTGAACTGGCCACGCAGGATGATGCTGTGATCAAAGCCCAGCATGCCGGGCGTGTCCGCAAGGAAAGCGGCAAGGTGATCGTATCCTACGAGGTCAAGGAAACGGAAGAATATGATATTCCGACGACTTCCCGCCTGATCGTTCAGGACGGTGAGAAGATTGACGCCGGTCAACCACTGACTGAAGGTTCCCTGAACCCGCATACTATCCTGCGGATTAAAGGCCGGGATGCCTGCCAGCAATATCTGCTTCGCGAAATTCAGCAGGTTTACCGCACTCAGGGTCAGAACATCAATGATAAACACTTCGAAGTGATCATCCACAAGATGCTGGGTAAAGTACAGATTATCCGCCCGGGTGATTCCCACTTCCTGCCGCAGGACCTGGCTTCTCGCCTGGAGATCCGCCGTGTGAACGAGGAACTGGCTGCTCAGGGCAAGAAACCCGCCCGTTACATCGAGATTTTGCTGGGTGTGACCAAAGCCGCTCTGGAAACCGATTCGTTCCTGTCCGCTTCATCCTTCCAGCACACCATCAAGGTGCTCTCCGCCGCTGCGGTAGCCTCCCGTGAGGACCCGCTCTATGGCCTGAAAGAGAACATCATGATCGGCAAGCTGATCCCCGCTGGCACCGGTTTCGA
>CAYUSC010000079.1:0-11917 GCA_964447265.1 uncultured Candidatus Brevefilum sp. | reverse complement strand
GGCGCTTTTCTCCTGAGTCAGGATTATTTCTCCTCCGCCGACGAAACACCTCAGAACTACTTTGAACTCCTGATCGTCCACGAAACCGCCCACCAATGGTTCTATGCCCGGATCGCCAACGATCAGGCAAATGAACCCTGGCTGGATGAAGCCTTTGCGACCTACAGCGAATTGCTCTATTTCGAAAATACCTACCCCGAACTCGACACCTGGTGGTGGAATTACCGGGTTTACACTTATAAACCCACCGGATGGGTGGATAAGACCATCTATGGTCTATCGGAATACCGCCCCTATGTCAATGCTGTCTATTTGCGCGGGGTTATGTTCCTGCATGATCTCCGAATGCAGATTGGTGAAGAATCATTTTTCTCGGTGCTCAAAGAATACGCCACTCCCGAAGAAGGCGATCCGCTGCGTTCAGCTCAGGATTTTTTCGACCTCATTGCAACCTATTCTCAGGAAGACATTTCCAATTTGCTGGAACGCTATTTCCAGAACATCCAATCTTGAAGCGGTTATAATTAATTTGCTTTACTCTTGATCTATCATCTATTTATTAAGATCCACAATCCCACCACAACGGGAGCTGACCTTGAAAGAATTTATCCTGCCTTATAACCACTCACAACTCGCCGTCCACCTGCCGGATTCCTATCAGGTGGATTTCCTCCTGCCGGAGCCTCTGGACTTACCATCATCTGCCGAAATGGCTTTCACTGAAGCCTTTGCCCACCCGGTTGGCAGGGTCGCTCCCCTCCTGGCTGCCCCGGATCTCAAGGTCGGGATCGCGATCAATGATAAAACCCGCCCGGTCTCCCACCCCCATCCCGTCAATTATCTGCTGGACTATCTCGATTCTCTGGGGTTCGTCCCGGGACAGATCGCCCTTTTCATTGGGTCCGGCACGCATAAACCTATGACCCCCAACGAATTGGGTTTGATCCTGGACGAAGACATCATCGCCAAATACACCATTTTTACCCATGATTGCGATCTTTCTCCGATGGTCCAATTGGGCAGCACCCATTATGGCACGCCGATCTCCGTCAATCAGGATTATTACGATTGCGACCTGAAATTCACCGTGGGCAATATCGAACCTCACCACTTTATGGGTTTCTCCGGCGGTGTCAAAACCGCCGCGATTGGCCTGGCGAGTCGCAAAACGATCAACATCAACCACGCCATGCTCACCCGGGACCTGACCCGCTCAGGTCTTTACAGTGTCAATCCCATGCGTCAGGATATTGAGGAAATCGGTCAAAAAATGGGCATTCATTACACGGTGGGAACCATCCTCAATGAAGAAAAGCAAGTTCTGAAAGCCTTCTTTGGCGAACCCAAAGCTGTGATGCAGGCGGCCATTCCCACCATCCGCCAGATGTTCACCGTTCCCGTGAGCGCGCCCTACGATCTCGTGATCGCCTCACCAGGCGGCTATCCCAAGGATATCAACCTCTACCAGGCACAAAAAGGACTGACGCATGCCGCTCGGATCACCCGAGATAACGGAACGGTCATTCTGCTGGCTGGCTGTGAAGAAGGGTCTGGCAGCCCATCTTATGAGACTTATATCACTCAAATGGCTTCTCATCAGGATGTTATCGACCATTTCAAAGGCGGGTTCTTTAAAGTAGGTCCTCACAAAGCTTTCCAGATCGCCAAAGATGCCCAACGGGTCACCGTGATCCTGGTCTCGGAGATCCCGCCCGAGACTGTCCTGGAATGGAAGCTCACACCCAGCCAGCCGGATAAACTGGATGCCCTGCTGGATTGGCTCACAACCCAATTACCAGCCAACGCTCGGGTCGCCATCCTCCCTGCCGCCACCCGAACCATGACGGAGATCCAACATGCTTGATAACGGTTATATGCGCAACGATCACCTGGATGGAGAGGATTTCCATTTTCAGGGCAATGAAATTGGTATATTACTGATTCATGGGTTTACAGCCACAACCACCGAAGTGCGGTTGATCGCCGAAAAGCTGCATCAGGCCGGCTATACAGTGGCAGCCCCCCTCCTGCCCGGACACGGCACCGACCCGGACGACCTCAACCGCGCCACCTGGCAAATGTGGCTGGAGAAGGTCAAGAAATTTTATGAAATGCTGGCCCGGGAATGTAACACAGTTTTCGTGGTGGCTGAATCGATGGGCGCTTTGCTGGCGCTCGAACTGGCGGTGCAAGATCCTGAAATCAAGGGGTTGCTGTTGTTCGCCCCGGCGATCAAAGTCCATAAGCTCTGGTTATCACGCTACATGGCGCCGTTTATGAAATACCTGGCCAAAAGCAGCGAGGATGACGGCCTCCCCTGGAAGGGCTACAATGTCTATCCCGTCCGGGCTTCCGTTGAGATGCTCAAGCTGCAAAAGCATGTCCGCAAGCACCTGGCCGAAGTGACTCCGCCCACCCTCATTTTCACGGGTGAATACGACACCACCCTGACCGATGACGCCGCCGGTATTGTTCTTGAAGGACTCGGATCCAAAGATAAGGGGTCGGTTCACTTGGCACACTCACCGCATTGTATTCTGCTTGATGGCGAATTAGATCAGGCTTACCAGGACATCGTCCAGTTCATCAAAGACCATTCTTAAAATATTGATCCGGGTCTGTTGACCAGGCTAAAAACCATACCGCAGGGGGAGCGACTCGATTGACATCGAGTTAAGTTCTTGGTACACTAGAAAACTCGGGAACAATCTATCCATTTGCAAACCTCACATGCGTGAAGAAACGGACTGCACGATGCGCCGTCATCGAGCATGCCTTAATATTTATTGGTCCAAGGGACCTGTATTACCCATTAACCAAGGGTTTTTTGCCTTGATTAGTAACGGAGATTGATTATCGTGTCGAAAAATAACTTTTATGACCTTGATTTGAGCAAGACAATCTCAAAAAACCGCATGTTGGGTCTTTGGCGCATGATGAAGGGTTTTCGCTGGCTCTATCTTGGCGCCACGGCAACTCTGGCCGTCTCAACCATCGCCCGCACTGAGGTTTATCTCGTTCTGCAAAATTTTATCGACAATGTCATTATTGCCGGGAATTATGGCCGGGAACTCCTGATTATTATTCTGAGTTTCTTCGGGCTGGCATTCCTGCAGGGAGCTTTCTCCTTCCTGTCCGGCTGGATGGCATCCAAGACTGCGGAAGGTATTACACTCAGGCTCAGAAATTATCTCTTTGACCATCTGCAGCGGCTCCCCTATGCCTATCATGCCGAGACCCAAACCGGCGATCTGATCTCGCGCGCCACATCCGATGTGGACGCCATCAACCGCTTCTACAGCGAACAGGCGATTGGCATTGGCCGCATCCTGTTGATGTTTGTGGTGAACTTCATTGCGCTGATGCAACTTAACCAGAAGTTAGCGCTGATCTCCGTGATCGCCATCCCGGTCATCATCGGGACATCCATATTCTTCTTTTCCAAGGTTTCCAAGGCCTATGAGAAGTATCAGGAGCAGGAAGCCACCCTCAGCAGCCGGTTGCAGGAAAACCTGACCGGCATCCGGGTGGTGAAAGCCTTCGCCCGCCAGGGATATGAGAGTTACAAATTTGACCGGGAGAACTGGGAGAAATTCCGCCTCGGCAAGAAATTGCTCACGATCCATTCCCTGTTCTGGCCGGTATCCGACCTGGTCTGCGGCGCGCAGATGCTGACTTCCTTCTTCATGGGCGCGATCATGGCGCTCAATGGTGAGATCACCGTTGGCACCTATATCGCCTTCGCCTCCCTGGTCGTCTGGATCATTTGGCCGATGCGCGGTTTGGGGCGTCTCATTGTTCAAACTTCGACGGGTCTGGTGTCCTACAAGCGTGTCACCCATATTCTGGAACAGGAACGCGAATCCCTGGTAGAGGGCAGTTACAAACCTGAGGGCAACGTAAAAGGTGAGATCGTCTTTGACCATGTCAGTTTTGAATATGAAGCCAATAACCCCGTCCTTCAGGACATCAACTTCACCTGCCAGCCCGGAGACGTGATCGCCCTGCTGGGATCCACCGGCTCCGGCAAGACCTCTCTGGTCAACCTGCTGCCCCGGTTCTATGACCCAACCAGCGGCGTGATCACTCTGGATGGCGTGGACCTGACGACCTATCCGCGGAAATACCTTCGTTCTCAAATCGGGATCGTGGAACAGGAGCCTTTCCTGTTTTCCCGCTCGATCAAAGAGAACATCACCTATGGTGTGCATCGCGAAGTCTCGGATGATGAAGTCATTCAGGCCGCCAAGTTTGCCGCCATTCATGACGTGATCGAAGAATTCCCGAATGGCTACGAAACCCTGGTTGGCGAGCGCGGCGTAACCCTCTCCGGCGGTCAAAAGCAGCGGGTGGCAATCGCCCGTGCGCTTCTAAAGAACCCCCGCATCCTGATTTTGGATGACTCGACCTCCAGCGTGGATACGGAGACGGAAGCGCACATCCGCGCCGCCCTTGAACACCTGATGGAAGACCGCACGACTTTCATCATTGCCCATCGGATCCAGTCTGTGATGGACGCAGATCTGATCCTGGTCTTCGATAAGGGTGAGATCGTTCAACATGGCACCCATGAAGAACTTATGGAAGAAATCGGAATCTACCGGGAGATCTATGATATCCAAACCCGGATAGAAGTTGAATTAGAAAAGGATATTGCCAGTGTCAACCTATAACGAACTTGACGAAAAGGAGTACGGCAAACTGACCGGTCAGGTCTTTAAACGCCTGGTCCAGGTGCTCAAACCGCACTGGAAATGGGTGGTTGGCTTCCTGATCTGCATTGCAATTGTCTCAGTGATCGACTCCTTCACGACTTATTTGAGCAAAAGTCTGATTGATAACGGCATCACGGCCGGTAATCGAGAAGCGATCAACCGAACCATCCTGATTTATGCCAGCATGATGGCTTTTCAGGCTGCCTGTGCTTTTGGTTTCATTTATCTGGTTGGGATCATGGCTGAAAGAGTCCGCTATGACCTGCGCAAGAGCATGTTCAACCATCTGCAGGAACTCTCGCTGTCCTATTTCAGCCAGACACCGGTCGGCTGGATCATGTCCCGCCTGGGCTCCGACACCGAAAGATTGGCGGATTTACTCACCTGGGGCATCCTGGATATGACCTGGGCTATCATCAACATCACCACAGCGGCCGTCTTCATGTTCATCATCAACGCCAAGCTGGCTACCATCGTGGTTGTGATGCTGCCTCTGTTGGTCGTGATCGCTTTCCGATTCAGAAAAGTGATTCTGAAGTATTATCGTGAATCCCGTAAGATGAACTCCAAGATCACCGGCGCATTCAACGAATCCATCACCGGCGTCCGGGTGATCAAAGCCCTCGGTCGGGAGGAATCAAATCTGGAAGAGTTTGGTGAACTCTCAAAGGGGATGTACGACGCCAGCTTCAAGGCTGCCTGGCTCTCCGCCCTGTTCCTGCCCACCGTGCAGGTGATTAGCGCGATCGGCCTGGCTATCGTTCTCTGGCAGAGCAGCATGCAGGTGCAGATCGGCGGGATGACCATCGGCGGCATTCAGGCCTTCGTCTCCTATATCACCTTTATCATGTGGCCTATTCAGGATATGGCCCGGGTCTATGCCCAGATGCAGAATGCCGTTGCCTCCGCGGAACGCATTTTCCACCTGATCGACACCGAGCCGGAAGTCAAAGATAATCCCCGGACCGTCGAAACTGAGACCATTCAGGGCGACATCCGTTTTGAGGACGTCCATTTCCATTACGAAGAAAATGACCCCGTCATCAAAGGTCTCGACTTCCATGTCCGGCATGGCGAAATGGTCGCGCTGGTCGGCCCAACCGGCGGCGGCAAGACCACGATCGTGAACCTGCTTTGCCGGTTCTACGAACCGAAGAAGGGCAGGATCTTCCTGAACGACATTGACTACAAGGAAATGAAGCTTCAGGATATCCAATCCCGGATTGGGATGGTGCTGCAAACGCCCCATTTGTTCAGCGGCTCGATCCACGACAACATCCGTTACGGCAAGTTAAACGCTACGGATGAGGAAATAGTCGAAGCGGCAAAATTAGCTGGCGCGCATGATTTCATCATGAAATTTGAACACGGCTATAACCAGGATGTGGGTGAAGGCGGCAATCTGCTCTCCGTGGGCCAGAAACAGCTCATCAGCATCGCCCGCGCCATCCTCGCCAAGCCGGAACTCTTCATCATGGATGAAGCCACCAGTTCCGTGGACACCCTGACCGAAGCGCTGATCCAGCGCGGCATGGAACAACTGATGAAAGATCGGACCAGCTTCGTGATTGCGCACCGCCTCTCAACCATTAAACGGGCCAACAAGATCATCGTGATCGAAGACGGCCAGATCATGGAAATGGGCACTCACAGCGAACTGATCAAGCTCAAAGGGAAGTATTACAACCTGTACACCAAGCAATTCCGGCATGAGCTGGAAGCCCAGTACGATTACTTCAAGGAGACCAAGCCGGCTGAGGCAAGCTGACTTCGCTAAAAAATTCATTTGCAGCCTCCCCAATCATCTGCTATCATGGGGAGGCTGTTTGTTTATCTGTTACAAAAATCCATCTCTCCCTGGCGGTGAATATCCCAGTCTGACTGCCGAAGAGTGATTGATATAGGAGACAATGCGTCATGAAATTAGCCGTTAATTTCTCGAATCCACTGGTTGAATTGATCAAATCCAAAGAAATCCGAGTTGACTTGATCAAATGTCCGGATTGGGAAGGCATGCTTTCCGAAGCCCTCCCCTACGGTCCGGTGACCATTCATTTCACCCTTGAAGCCGGCCTCGGGAACACCCTCGATGCTGATTTTGATCGGATTGAGAAATTCATTGAAGAGACGGACACCCCCCATGTGAATTCCCATCTGGTTACGCCCCGAAGCTGCACTCCCGAAGATCCCACCGAACTCAAGCGGGTCAATGATATGTGGAGAAAGGAGATCGGCAGAATGGTGGAGCGGTTCGGCTCGGACCGCGTTGTCCTGGAACACTATCCTTTCACCATGGCGACGCCCAATATTGCGCCAGCTGTCGATCCGGTCGCTTTCTCTCAAGTGATCACCGATACCAACTGCCAGTTCCTGTTGGATCTGGCCCATGCCCGGATTACAGCCGACACCCTGGGTGTGGATGTCAAAGACTATATCCGGGCGCTGCCCGTTGACCAGCTGACCGAAATGCACATCACCGGCATCCGGCTGTTTGGCGGTGTGCTGACCGATCACTTCGGTATGGAGGATGACGCCTGGGAAATTCTCGATTGGGCACTCAAGGAAATTCATTCGGGCGCGTGGAAAAAACCCCGGGTTGTCGCTTTTGAATATGGTGGTGTGGGAGATATTTTTGTCTGGCGTACCGATAAGGACACCATCAGAGAGCAAGTGCCACGCCTGTTCGACATGGTCCATCAATTCGATTAAACCTGAAGGCGATAGTCCCGCTTCGCCAACCCATAAGCCAAATCAGCCATTTAGGTTGGTGAATCCACTTCGTTAACGAGAGCTAGCATGTTATGGCAACTCTGCTGCTGACTCAAAAAGTTCAGCCGCTATTTTTCCGATGCTGTCGGTTAAGTCAAAAACCTTAATAATTGAGTTCATCGAAAATTACTTCTTTACAACCGACCTATTTAAATATTATAATAAATTAGTGCAATTCATAAGGATAGCGGCTTCCCACATCATTCCACACGGCTCACATAAATATCGGATGCCAATCGCAATCCAAGGATCACATCATTTCCATCTATTGAAAGCATCACGGTCTCATTAAAAGGCAACAATTCCACCACCCTGAAAAACGCACCGGGAACCACTCCTTTTGATTCAAGGAAAGCCAGGATATCGTAATCTTCTTCGAGATTTTCCTGGATCCGCCTGACAACAGCCGTATCACCCGGATTCACACTGGAAAGCGGTACCCAGTTTTCAACCTCATCCTCAAATCCGGGTAAGGGATTACCGTGTGGGCAGAATCGCGGATCTTCCAACTCCGCCTGAAGCCGTTCAGCAACCTCCGGAGATAATGTGTGTTCAATCTGATGCGCTTCACGATGAATCTCCGACAAGGGCAGTTTTAACATTCTGGACAGCATCCACTCGGTCAACATATGCCGGCGGATCACGTTCATAGCAGCGGATCGCCCGGAAGGCGTGAGTTGAATTTCCTTGCGATCGTCCAGAGTCACCCAACCATCCCGCTGCATCCGCTTGAGGGTTGCGGTGACCGTCGGTGCAGAGACATCCAATGACTGAGCCAGACGAGCGGAGATCACCCGATCACCGTTGCGGTCAAGGGTGTAAATTACACCCAGATAATCTTCAATTGTTGGGCTGGGACGTTGGTCTGTCATCATTTGATCGCTTATTCTGGGAACAACTGACATCATTTTATCATTCTTAAGACAAACGTCAATCGGATTAAATTTGATTACTGGTAGAATTGAGGCTTATCGTAAAGGATGGAAGGATATTCAAAAATACTGATTTTTAAGGTAGAATTAGTGTACTAATTAAGAAAAGGAATAACAAAATGGCTACTCTAGGTCAAAAATTACGTGAACTAAGACATCAACGAGGCTTCAAATTAAATGAAGTTGCTGAAGGTGCAGACCTCTCTATTTCTTTCATTTCCCTGATCGAACGCGATAAGGCGTCCATCTCCGTCGAAAACCTTCAGAAATTGGCGAATTTCTATAACGTCCGGCTTTTCCAGATCTTCCAGGACATCGAAGAGGAAGATGCTTTCATCGTTCGGAAGAGTCAGATGGAGCAATTGGGTGAATACAGCAATCCCGCCCTGCCCTTCCTCTATCTGCTCTCTCCGGAGGAGAACCTCTCCTTCAAGTCCATCCTGGTCTATATCCCGCCGGCGGCCTACCATGAGAGCGTCCAGATCCAGAAAGGCGAAGCTTTCCTGTTGGTAAAAGAAGGCACCCTCAAAGTGGACCTGCCCAACAAAAAGCCGATCCTCCTGCATGAAGGCGACAGCGCTCACCTGACAAGCTTCAAAGGCACGGTCCTTTCCAGCGCCAATGACAACAAGGCTGTCAAACTGCTCGTAGTGGCCTCCGCCACCGTGCAGCATCTGGACCTGCAGGGAGATCTCCTGTCCTATCAGGTGGTTGAGTAAACCAGACTGAAAGAGCATATTGATCACCTCACCAACATCGCTCTTCACGCGTCTCAATCAGCAAAGTAAACCAAAAGGCCTGAGAATTCAGGCCTTATTATTTAACAATTGTTGACAAACTCCGAATAATATTGTATTATTTAGATACAAATTATCCATAATTCTCCTTGTGGATAAGTAACCGGTAACATACAACTCTTCTTACAACCTCCAATATTTTTCTCTCTCAAGGAAAACCGCTCAAGAAATTGAGCGGTTTTTTCATTCCCGGATCAGAGGCCACCAAAAGCGGAAAAACCGCCATCCACCGGTACAACGATCCCGGTGACAAACCGAGCCGCGTCCGAGATCAGCCAGAGAATCGCGCCTGTCATATCCTCCGGATCGCCAAACTGACCCATCGGTGTGGCGGCAAGGATCTGTTTCCCTCTCTCCGTTAATTGATCATTTTGATCTTTCAGTAAATAGCGATTCTGGTCCGTCAATAGGAATCCCGGTGCCAGCGCATTCACCCGGATGCGCGGGCTGTACTCCCTGGCCATATAGACCGCCAGCCACTGGGTGAAGTTATTGACGGCCGCTTTGGCGGCTGAATAGGCCACCACGCGGGTCAGCGGCTTCAGCCCGGCCATAGAGGATATGTTCAGGATCACGCCTTCACCCTGCCGGGCCATCACTTCCCCAAAAACCTGGCAGGCGTAAAATAATCCTGCCAAATTCAAATCCAGCACACCTTGCAGGGCTGATTCAGGGATGTCGAAGAAACGCTGTTGGTCATTCGTTGTTGCTTCAGGACGGTTACCTCCCGCCCCATTGATCAACACATCCACCCGACCGAACTTTGCGAGAATATCATCACGAGCCTGCTCAATCTGGGCCTTCTCACAGACATCAACGGGAATGAACTCCGCTGGTGTACCCAGCTCTGCCAGAGCAGACAGCAGGTCCTCATGGCGGGTCCTGCCTAACAGCACCACCTGAGCGCCCTGCCTCACCAAGGTTTCAATCGTCGGACGCAGCAGGACTCCTGTCCCTCCTGTGATGACGACAACTTTTTCTGAAAAATCATATTGTGTTCCCAGGTTAAACGCCATTATTTCTCCAAAAGTAATGCGGTTAATCAGACTAATTGTAAACGGAAAAAGTCTGAGATACGATTTCTACCCCAATTCGAGGATTTCTTTGATTTTAACCTCGCCCCATCGTATAATACCCGGCATGAGACTCCTGCTTCGATTCGCAAAAAAATACACCTGGGCGCTGGTCATCACAGTCATTGCCAGCCTGGCGCTGGTCGGTGCACAGCTACTGATCCCCTGGCTGGTCCGTAATCTGATCAGCCTGGTCACAGACCAATCCCTTTCCAATGAAACCATGCAGACCGTGACTCGCCTCACGCTGATCGCCCTGATCGCCTATGTCGGCCGAGGCTTCATGCAATTCCTGCGTACCTATTTGGCTCACATCGCCGGCTGGGGTTGTGTGTCGGATGCCCGGGAATTTGTTTACGAACACCTGCAGAAACTCTCCCTGCGTTTCTATGAGGATAAGCAAACCGGGCAGTTGATGTCCCGCGTGGTCAATGACACCGACCTGTTTGAAAGGATGATCTCGCACGCCATCCCGGACGTTCTGGTCAGCATCATTACCTTTGTCAGCATCACAGCGATCCTGGCTGGTCTGAACTGGCAGCTCACGCTTTACAGTATGGCACCCATCCCGCTTGTGATCCTGGCCCTGATTGGCTTTGCCAAGGTGGTCCGCCCTGCTTTTCGCAGAAGGCAGGCCAAAGTGGGTGAATTGAATGCCATCCTGAATGACAGCTTTGCCGGCATCCGGGAGATCAAAGCCTTCAATCGGGAAAGTGAACAGTTGGAACGGGTCGAACTCGGAATTCAAAATTATCGCGTCTCCCTGATGACAGCCCTCAAGCTGATGGCCGTCTTTCAACCTTTTATTGATTTCTCCACCTCAATCGGCCAATTGGTCGCGATCTTCTTTGGTGGTCGAATGGCGTTGATGGGAACCTTATCGGTTGCTGATCTGGTCGCCTTTTTCCTTTATCTGGAAATGTTCTACCAACCGATTCGCGCTTTGGGCACCTCCTGGGAACAGGTTCAGGAATCCCTGGCCGGTTTTGACCGGATCGCAGACCTGCTCGATGAGGAACCGGAGGTCACAAATACCCGCCATCCTCTCCCCCTCCCTGAACCGGTCAGAGGGACAATTAAATTGGAAAATGTCAGCTTCAGTTATATCGAAGGTGAACCGGTGTTGGAAAATATCAGCCTTGATATCCCCGCGTCCAATATCGTTGCTCTGGTTGGCCCTACAGGTGTTGGGAAATCCACCCTGGTCAGCCTGATCCCCAGATTCTACGAAGTCTCCTCCGGCGCCATCAAGCTGGACGGCATGGATATCCAGGACCTGGACATCAACCAACTTCGGAACAAGATCAGCATTGTCCTGCAGGATGTCTTTCTGTTCCACGGCACCATCCGCGAGAACATCCTTTTCGGTAATCCTTCTGCCAAAGATGAAGAAATCATCCATGCGGCCCAGGTGGCCAATGCTCACGAGTTCATCATGGGAATGCCCAATGGCTACGATACAATGATCGGTGAGCGTGGGGTAAAACTCTCCGGGGGTCAGCGCCAGCGGATATCCATCGCCAGGGCTGTATTGAAGGACTCTCCGATTCTGATCCTGGACGAAGCGACCTCCTCTCTGGACACCGAGACTGAATTGCTGATCCAACAAGCCCTTGAACGGCTGATGGCAG
>CAYUSC010000078.1:0-12099 GCA_964447265.1 uncultured Candidatus Brevefilum sp. | reverse complement strand
AATGGGCGCGTAGCTCAGCTGGTAAGAGCGCACGGTTCACATCCGTGAGGTCGTGAGTTCGAGTCTCTCCGCGCCCACTTTTTAACCCCAATTCTTTGCGCAATTTTCAAAATTAAGTCTTAATTATACAGATCATAAGGGAGGATGTGAAATGATAACTTCAGTCAATGAGTTGATTTCAAAAGTTAAAGAAGATTACTCGACTTGGGATTCGAAAACACCTCCTTGGTTTCGCGGTGAACCTAACGATACACCAACGCCTTTACTACCACGAGTTTATAGACCAAAAGATGATGATAAAAAATTTGATGAAAATTTGTTACTCCAGCAATTTAGACGAAAAGCTCCTTCCTATAGTCTGAATAATATACCTCCTCGGGGAAATACTGACCAGTGGTTATTTCTTGCACAACATGTTGGATTGCCAACAAGATTGTTAGATTGGACAGAAGGGTTGTTAATTGCGCTTCTTTTTGCACTTGGTGAAGAAGAACCCGTTGTGTGGATGCTTAATCCTATCAAATTAAATCAAAAATCAGTAACAGAAAAAATAGACGATAATGTTTTTCCATTAACTTGGTTTAGTTCCGATAGGGCTCCAATAAAGAGAGACGATCTACTACAATTAGTAAAATTTTTAAAAGAAGGAGAAACTAAATTTGAAGAAGATTTCCCAAACCATTATTTTGTCAAAGGATTCCGTGAAAATATTGGGTTAAAAAATATAAGAGATGCTTGGGAAAAAGAAGCTCTAGGTACAGATTTTCCTGTAGCAATATATCCGACATATATCCATAATAGAATGAGCATGCAAAAAAGTTGTTTTACGATTCATGGAAAATTACAATGCAGTATCAACTGCCTAGTTGATTCATCAATAATAAAAAAATACGTTATAGATCCAGATTATGCCAAAGAAATTCGGAGTGATTTAAATATTCTTGGAATAACAAATACTTCAATTTTTCCTGATCTAGATAATTTATCGAAAGACTTATCTGAATTATTTTAATTTTCGATATTAGAAAGATTTCTTCAGCCCTCTTTATCTTTATAGAGCCGATAAAAATTTAAAACAAATTCTCGATCTTCTGGGGGAATCTCTTCCAACAAATTTATTTCTTTTGTGCTATGTAAACCGAGATAGTGTTCTTTGATATCTTTCTCACCAAATACCCCATAAATTGAATCGGTCGTTTGGACATTCACGTGCATAAGGTTTTCCTTTAAGGCTTCAATGTAGCCATAATCTCGCGTGGATTTTATCAAAAGTGTTTTGTCTTTGGAGTCGGGAGTTCGATTCCCGCGCAGTCCACGCCCTGAATAAGCTTTCACATCACCCCTATTCCCAGTCAAAATTATTAACAAAACGTTGATACTGTCGGCCCAGGTTTTGCTTGACATTGCAAATCATCGCGAATATAGTTAAGCCCGTTTAACTATTTAGCGAGGTAAACTTTGCCGCAGGATGACCTTTTTCTAACAGCCTTGCGTGAATGGATGGAAGCTTCAATGCACCGTTCATTTCACGCGTTCATCCGCCATAACCGCGAATCCGACCTTTCACTTTCACAGGTCAACGCCCTTTTTCGGCTCTATCATCACGGCCCCGGTTCGGTGAATGACCTGGCCCAACACCTGGGCGTGACCAAAGCGGCGGTTAGCCAGCTTTTGGATTCGCTGATCAAGGCGGAGCTCATTGTGCGATCGGAAAATCCCGAGGATCGCCGGATGAAGCTGATTGCGTTGACGGATAAAGGGAAGATCCTGGTCCTGAGGAGTATGGCTATCCGGCAGGCCTGGCTTGCGGACCTGGCGCAGGAATTAACCGAAGCGGAAAAGGCGGAAATTCTGCCTGCGATTCAACTATTAAACCAACGGGTTCATGTTTTCAACGAAGATTTGGAACGTCCCTGCAAGCATGGGATGAAGAAATAAAACAATCGGCTTGGTTAATTTTTCATAATCCCCGATCTTTTTATCGACTATTAAGGACCAATCATTTATGATCAAACTTCTCAAATATCTGAAACCTTATGTGCTTTATATCATTCTGACGATTGGGCTGCTTTTCGTCATGGCGAATGCCGATCTGGCGCTGCCGGATTACCTCTCACGAATCGTGAACGTCGGTATCCAGCAGAATGGGATTGAAAGTGTTGTCCCGCAGTATATCCGCCAGAGCCAGCTTGATAACATGGCGCTGTTCTTAGATGACCAGGAAGCGGCCGTTGTCTATGATGCTTACCGATTGGTCGATGAAAACACGGCGGATTACACTGAGCTGGTCCAAACGGTCCCGGCTTTGGAAACGGAACCGGTTTATTTCCTGAAGGATTTGACGAATGACCAATTAGCGACACTTGAGCCGCTGATGTCCCGCGGGTTATTGGTGCTCTATGTGGTTGAACAAATTCAGGAAAACCCCGATCAGGCGGCGGCAATGCTGGGCGATCTGCCCTTCGATCCTTCGCAGATTCCGGCGGGGATGGACCTTTTCACCGTCCTCAGGATGGCCCCTGACCGGCTGGCGACGATCAAACAGCAGATCAGCGGCCAATTCGATTCCATCCCTGACACCCTGGCAACCCAGATGACAACCGCGGCTATTCAACAGGAATATCAGACGCTGGGTGTGGACCTGGGGAAAATCCAGACAAACTATATCCTCCGTGTGGGCGGCGTGATGGTCTTGCTCTCGCTGCTTTCAGGCGTCACCAATATCGGGGTCAGTTTCCTGGCGGCTCGAACCTCAGCCTCTGTGGCTCGGGATATCCGCAAAGACGTGTTCACCAAAGTGGAATCTTTCTCCAGCCAGGAATATAACAAGTTCTCAACCGCTTCGTTGATCACGCGTGGCACCAATGATGTCACGCAGATTCAGCAAGTGGTTTTCATGGTGATGCGGATGCTGTTTTTTGCCCCGATCATGGGCATTGGCGGCGTGATTCGGGCTATTGATAAGAGTCCCAACATGTGGTGGATTATTGCCCTGGCCGTGGCCTTGCTGATCCTGCTGATTGTGGTGGTCTTCTTTATCGCGGTACCGAAATTCACCATCATTCAGAAATTGATCGACCGGCTCAACCTGGTCACCCGCGAGAACCTCTCCGGTATGATGGTCATTCGCGCTTTCAACAAGCAGGATTTTGAGGAGCAGCGTTTTGATGGGGCTAATAAGGAC
Organism: uncultured Candidatus Brevefilum sp.; assembly: GCA_964447265.1. Taxonomy (GTDB): domain Bacteria; phylum Chloroflexota; class Anaerolineae; order Anaerolineales; family Anaerolineaceae; genus Brevifilum. The sequence goes on along the minus strand of CAYUSC010000078.1, from coordinate 8,915 downwards.
CTGGCCAATGTGACCCTGTTCATCAACCGGGTCATGGCCGTGATGATGCCGGTGATGATGCTGATCATGAATGGCCTCTCCGTCTTGATCATTTGGGTTGGCGCTCATCAAATTGCGGCCTCAACCTTGCAGGTTGGCGATATGATGGCCTTCCTGCAATACAGCATGCAGATCATGTTCGCTTTCCTGATGCTTTCCATGATGTTCATTTTCCTGCCCAGGGCTTTTGTGTCGGGCGACCGGATTTCCGAAGTGTTGGAGACGGAAAATGTGATCAAGGACCCCGCTGACCCCAAGCCATTGCCAGCCCCGTTCTCCGGTAAGGTCGAATTTCGCAATGTGGATTTCCGTTACCCGGAGGCCGAGGAGGATGTCCTGAAGGATATCTCGTTTACGGCGCTGCCAGGGCAGGTGACTGCTATTATCGGCTCCACCGGCTGCGGCAAATCCACCGTGGTGAACCTGGTGCCGCGCTTCTTCGATGTCTATAAGGGCGCAGTGCTGGTGGACGACGTGGATGTGCGCGATGTGCGCCAGCATGACCTGCGAGAGAAGATTGGATACACGCCGCAAAAGGGAGTCCTGTTCTCAGGAACCGTGGAATCGAATTTGCGACTGGCGGATGAAGAGGCCAGTGAGGAAACCCTGCGCCAATCGATCGAAATTGCTCAGGCAGCCGATTTCGTGTTTGAAAACCCCGAAGGATTGGATGCCCCGATCTCACAGGGCGGTGGAAATGTCTCCGGTGGGCAGAAGCAGCGGCTGAGCATTGCCCGGTCCCTGGTGAAGAGACCGCCGATCTTCATTTTTGATGACACCTTCTCGGCGCTGGACTTTAAGACGGACGCGGCGCTGCGCAAAGAACTTAAAGAAAAAACGGGCAATAGCACGGTGCTGCTGGTGACCCAGCGCGTGGCGACCGTGATGAGCGCCGATCAGATCATTGTCCTGGATAATGGAAAGATCGTTGGCAAAGGCACCCATCGGGAATTGATGAAATCCTGCCAGACTTATCAAGAAATTGCCACATCTCAGCTTAGCAAGGAGGAACTGGCATGACCGACAGCCGTCCTAACGAAAATAACCAACCCCAAAAGAATAATGCCAGACCGCCGATCCGTATGGGTGGCGGCGGTCCGCATGCTTTGATGCGTGGCGAAAAAGCCCGCGATTTTAAAGGTACATTCAAGCGCCTGGTGCAATATCTGGGTAAATATAACCTGCTGATCCTTGGCGTCCTGTTGATTGCCGCAGCCTCCACTGTGTTTTCCATCTTTGGACCAAAGATCCTTGGGAATGCAACCACGCAGTTGTTCCAGGATGTGGCAGGGATGATTGCCGGCACCAGCAGCGGCGTGGATTATGCAGCCATTGGTCGGATTCTGATCCAGGTTTCGATCCTCTATGTGATTTCAACCCTGCTGGCTTTTTTCCAGGGCTTCATCATGGCAGGCATCTCCGCCGACATCACCTACCGGTTCCGGCAGGATATTGCCCAGAAGATCAACAAATTACCTCTGCAATATTTTGATAAGGTCAGCCAGGGCGAAATCCTCTCACGAGTGACCAACGATGTGGACCTGGTCAGCCAGACGCTTAACCAGAGCCTGTCGCAGATCATCACATCCATTACAAGCGTGGTCGGCATTTTAATCATGATGTTGACCATTAACTGGCAGATGACGCTCGTCGCGCTGTTGACTGTGCCGGTCACGATATTGGTGATCAATGTGATTGTCAAGATGTCGCAAAAATACTTCATGCAGCAGCAGACCTATTTGGGCCATGTCAACGGTCACATTGAGGAGATGTTCGGCGGGCATATTGTTGTAAAAGCGTTTAATGCCGAAGAAAAATCGGTGAGGACCTTCAATGGCCTGAACGAGACCCTCTATTCATCGGCTTATTTATCGCAGTTCCTCTCCACCGTGATCATGCCCATCATGCGTTTCATCAGTAACCTGGGTTATGTTGCGATCAGCATTCTGGGCGGTTATTACGCGATCAAGGGAATGGTTACAGTTGGCGATATCCAGGCGTTCATCCAGTATGTGCGCCAGTTCAACCAGCCGCTGCAGCAGATCGCGAATATTTCCAACGTCCTGCAGCAGACCGCGGCTGCCGCCGAGCGGGTTTTTGAATTCCTCAATGAGCCGGAAGAAGTCCCGGATACGGACACCCCGGTCGTTTTGGAGAACGTGGATGGATCGGTTGAATTCCGAGGCGTGCGGTTTGGCTATGAACCCGGAACGACGATCATCAAGGATTTGTCCTTCAGCGCCAAGCCCGGGCAGAAGATCGCCATTGTGGGCCCCACGGGCGCGGGCAAGACCACCCTTGTCAAGCTGTTGATGCGTTTTTATGACGTGGATGGCGGCGAGATTCTGGTGGATGGCCACAATATCCGCGATTTCAAACGCGCGGACTTGCGCAGGATGTTCGCGATGGTGCTGCAGGATACCTGGCTGTATAACGACACGATCTGCGAGAATATCCGCTATGGCCGGGAAGACGCTACGGATGAAGAAGTGGTGCGGGCGGCCGAGACGGCCCATGTGGACCACTTCATCCGCACGCTCTCCGGTGGGTACCAGATGGTGCTGAACGAAGAAGGGACCAATATTTCCTCCGGGCAGAAACAGCTTCTGACGATTGCCCGGGCTGTGCTGGCCGATCCGCCGATGCTGATTTTGGACGAGGCGACCAGTTCCGTCGATACCCGCACCGAAGTGCTGATCCAGGAAGCGATGGATCGCTTGATGCACGGCCGGACGAGCTTTATCATCGCCCACCGCCTTTCAACCATCCGCAACGCGGACCTGATCCTGGTGATCCGGGATGGGGATATTGTCGAGCAGGGCAAGCATGAAGAACTGCTGAAAGAAAAGGGCTTCTATGCTGAACTGTATAACAGCCAGTTTGAGCGGGTAGGGGCGTAAGAGACTTAAGTGCTAGAAATTGAAATGGGCGTGGTTATTACACCACGCCCATTTTATGTTTAAGATAGTTTATTCAGAATAATCATAGAGCGGTTGACCATCATCAACACCACCATAGATGATACCATCCATTACTGTCGCCCCACTTATTACATGGGTATCCATTATGTTGGGTTCGATCTTTGCCTCCAGAATCGATTTATCGTTGAAAAGGTACGCGAAAACGGCTGGAAATAAGTCCTGTAAAACTACTATGTTATCAAAATCCTCATAATCATCGGTTGGCCACCTGATTGCCAAGAATGTTGAAAACCGATCTTGAATGTCCAACCGTGAGATTTCTGAGATATCAATTTCTCTTGCCAGGCCAAAGCATGAATTTGTTATATATGGGCCGTGGTCGCCTGCAATGATAATGATCGAATCGGGATGAGTCTTTATAAGGATTTCTATATCTTCTTGCATCTCACGGTTTGCTATCTCAATCCTTTTGATATATAGATCAATTTCATCGGATCGGCAACTGCCGGAAACTTGACTATGCCCTGGAAAACCAGAATGGATATATGCAAAAGTATGATTTATAAAGCTGTTTTCGAATACGGATCGTTTTTCCTGTACAAACTCATCATAAAGTGTTTCGTTGAAAAAAAGATCAGATTGGAATTCACCAATCAATATCGCTGAAATCAACGTTGAATATGAATCAAATGTTTTTGCATTTGGATAAGAAAAATCGTACTTTGAACCATATCCCCTATATATCCAGCTGGAGGTGACATAGCCAAACAACGTATAGTCAAGATCTTTGAACACATTCTGAACCACTCCATCTCCTGCAATGCCTTGTCGCTGATTTGATAGTAATGAGGATGATATATTGAACACTCTACTAAGTGAGTTTACAGTTGGAGAGCCAACTGAATAGATATTAGGATAAATTTTGAATCCTAAATCTTGTAAGAACGATTCCTGATCATGATTATTGAATCCATAAGCCATTAGTGTCTCATTTGAAACATACGCTTCATACACTAGAAAGAATATATCAGGCGTACTCTCAGGAGTTTTCTCGCTAATTCTAGATAACAATTTATCGTCCATCAATTGAGATATTTTGTCTTCTGTCTCAAATTGCGAGTTTTTCGAAAAGAATTGGTACGCGGTGTTTATAATAAAATTAATGATTAGAAAGATAAAAAATATTTTCTTAAACCTATTTCCGATCATGAGAAATATTAATATAAAAGTGCCGAGAAAAAAGGATAACTGAATAGTTAAATTTCCCGATTGAAACCAGTTAAATGATTGGCTCAAATAGGGCATAAGGATAATTATGAAGGTGAATGCCAATCCCAATGCGATTAGCATCCGGATGTTGCCAATCTTAGCTAGTAAATATGGAATACATATTGACAAAAGGCCGGAAAAAATTAGAAAGAAAAGAACAATAATAAGCGAATCAAGAACAGTTAGGATTTCTATATTGTTTACAATATATTGAATGACAGGCGTTATTGGGAGGACCAATAAAAACAAATAGTGCACAACTTTTCCTTGTTTATTCGGCCAACTTATAATTACCTTTCTCTTATTTAATAAATTCATGATTATGATGGAAAGAATTAAACCGAATTCACAGGGTAAAACATAAATTAGAAGTTTTATCATCCTAAACACAAACATTTGATTTACGCCCACTAGATTGAAGTGGTTTAAGACGATGCCGAGAAGGCCGCAATACCCTGTTAATACGAGCGTTGGGATAAATGCATATGATATTAAGTGTTCAAGTAATAAATTTTGCTTTATATTGATTTCCATTTTCATTTCCCTCCTGATTGGTATTTACGAGAATTAACATTAGAAATATATTAATATCTCAAAAATTATCTTCCAATAATATCATAATAAATTAATCTTAATGGCGGAAAATTTTAAAACGGAATGATTTTGTGCTCAATGAGTCTACTCATTAAGTCCTTCTAAAAAAGGGATTTTGGACCTGATGGATTCAAATCTGGTTTGAGATGGTGGGGGCGCGAAGGGGTTAGGTGCGAATAATTGAAATGGGCGTTGTGTTGTCAACACACCCATTTTTAAAAAATACCCGGGCATTTAGCCCGGGTATTTTCTATTAAGTTGTCAACTACCTTTTACCCTCTACTCCTCCCCGCTCTTCACCAGCCACCGGTTCTCCACCTTGCCGCTGAGGGGCAGGCTGAAATCGGCGATCTTATCGCTCACGAGCAGGTAGTCCACGGAATAGTCATAAGGGATCACGCCGAAATCCTCGATCAGCAGCTGTTCCGCTCGCTGGTAGAGCGCGATCCGCTCGGCGGTGTCGAGGGTGACGGCGGCTTGTTCCACCAGGGCATCAAACTCGGGGTTGGTATACCCGGCGAAGTTGAATTCGCTCTCGGAATGGAACAGGACTTCCAGGAAGTTCTGCGGGTCCGGATAGTCGGCGCACCAGCCATATTGGATCAGCTGCCCATGGCTTTCGTGGATGGTCTCGTTGAAGAGCTCGGGGTCAACATATTCCAGGGTGATATCCACACCGAGGGTCTCTTCCCACATGCTGATCAACGAATTGATCAGCGGGCTGTCCGTGCCGGCGTAACCCTGCACGTTGAAGATGATCTCCGGCATGTCATCGGCATAGGCGGACTCGGCGAGGGCAGCCCTGGCGGCTTCGGCATCGCCTTCCGGCAGCGCCAGATCTGCGCTGTGACCGGGCATGGCCGGGGGCAGCACGTTATAGGCGGGCAGATAGAGGTTATCAAAGATCTGCTCGTTGATCAGCTCGGGATCGGTCGCCAGGGCAAAGGCTTTGCGCACGTTGATGTCGTCAAAGGGCGGCATGGTGTTGTCGATCGTGATCATGGAGGTGCACATGGCCGGGGCGGAATAGAGGTAAGGATAGAGCGGATCGTCCGCTTCCTGCGCCCGCTGGATGTCTTCTGCGCCGATGCCGCTGATATCCAGCCCACCGGATTCAAAATAGCTGACTACGGAACCGGAAAGCAGGATCTGGTAAATGGCGTATTGGAAATCCAGCTGATCGTGGAAAGCGGGGTTCCTTTCGATGATCAAAACCTCATTTTCCGTGTACTCGTAAACCTGATACGGGCCGGAGGCATTGGGATCTTCCCACCAGGTCTCATCACTGTCAACCTGCTCCGAATCCACCACGAAGCTGGTCGGATAGGTCAGTTTGGCCAGGAAATAGGGGACGGGCTTTTCGAGGGTGACTTCCAGGGTTCGGTCGTCAATGACCCTGACCCCCGCGATCTCATCCGCTTCCCCATCCAGTTTATCCTTGAAGCCCAGGATGTCGCCCAGGTAGGTGCGGGAAGTAGTGGAATTGGTCGCCGGATCGGCGGCCCTTTCCCAGCTTGCCGCGAAATCGGCGGCGGTGATGGCCTTGCCGGAGGCGAACTGGATGCCATCCCGCAGGGTGAAGGTATAGACGAGGCCGTCTGGGCTGACTTTCCATTCGGAAGCCAGGTCGGGGACGATGGACAGGTCCGGCTTCATCGCCACCAGGCCGGCGAAGAACTGCCCGACGTAATCTTCAGTGGAACTGGTCGTCGTAGCGGGGTCCACTTCCTTCTCGTCCATGTTGTCGCCGTAGAGGTAGAGCGTGTCATTGGCTGGCAGGCCATAGAGAACAGGCTGGAAGTAGTTAATGGCTTCGATGAACTCGGCCATTTGAGTTTCCAGATCGGAATCGGCGGCGGCGTAATAGAAGATGAAATCGTAATAGCGGTCATTGATGATCGTGGAGATGATGGTAGCGCCCAGATAATCCAGATCGCCGCCAAATGTGATCTTGCACTTCTGTCCATCTTCCTCAAAATTTTCCAAAGGGAAAGCAACAGCCGGGCTGACCGTGTAACTCGTTGCTCCGGCGCCTGTGGCGAATACTTCCGCAAAGGTGCCGGACCTTTCAGCCAGGGTCAGGTCATAGCTTTCAGGGTCCGACGTGACGGTCGCATATAACCTGCTGTTATAAAGGTAGTCTGAATAATACGATGAGGAATCCAGCAATTCCCAACCGGCAGGCAGGATCAGGCTGAAGCCCACATCCAGATTTTCGGTGTATCCGATGGGGGTGGCCGTGGGAGTCACGGTTGGCGTTGCAGTTGGCATGAGGGTCGCCGTCGGGGTTTGGGTGGGCGCAGTGGTCGGTGAGGGCGTGGCTGTGGATAGAGCATCCTGGCTGCCCGTGCCATTGCAAGCCGCGAGCAGCATGACGATGATGGATAGGACGATCGTTGTTTTCGCAAAACGAGACATGGTTTAGGCCTTCTTATTGGGGTTTTGATCAGCTGAGGTGGGATGTTTCTTGCGGGAAAGGATCAGGATCAGACCAACGGCCAGCCCAATGAGGATGAAAGCCCCGATCCCGATCAGCAAAGGTGACAGGGAGGAGGGTTCGGTTGGTTCGGCGGTTGTCTGGTTGGTGCAATTTTCATTTTGAGGATCTACTGCGCAATCCGGAGTGGGTGAATTCTCAGCGGATGGGGCAGTAGGGGTTGATTCCGCGGCCTGGAACATCGGTGTCGCCAGGGCGATGGTGGGGATGGCGGTGTTTTGCGGGGCTTCGGTCGGGATGGCATTCAAGTCAAAGCCGGGCAGTGGGTCAAACCCCAGTGAAATGCGGAAGAGGCTGTCGAGTTCGTTGGTATCAAACCCGTAAATTTCTTCCATCAGGACATCAAAATTACGGCCGGACTTGACCGAATCCAACAGGAGGGCAAGGTTCTCCTTGCCGTATTCGCCGATCAGGAAATGGACGACCGCGCTGCTTTGGGTATAAGACAGATGGGCGGCATCGGTATCCGCCGAAAAGCCATTGGAGAGGGAGAGCAATTTGGGCAGCTCACCGATTTCAAGGTATTGAACCACGAGGTTCATTTCCTCAACTTCGGCGGGACTTTCCGAGAACATTGCGATGCCCTCATCCAGCCAGGTGGGGATGTCGCCGCCAACGCAGTTGAAGATCAGGCCGTGGGTGATGAGGTGGCTGAGTTCGTGGGCGATCACTTCCTTGGCCCAGGCGTATTCATCCGGCGCGATGGCGAGGATGATGATATTGAAGTCCGGATAGGCCACGCCGCCCACCCATTCGGGCAGCCGGACGCCGGCCTCCGCCAGATCGGTTGAGGTGGGATAGACGATGAATTTCAGGTCGCCTTCCAGTTGCAGCCCTGCATTCAACGAGAGCGAATTGACCGCATCCGTGATGATTTGGTGGAGGTCTTTGGCAAATTGCAGGTCGCCCACGGACCATTCGATCGTAATGGTCTCTTCCTGATAGGTCTGCCACTCGAAATTGGGATCATCAAAGAGGATGGTTTGCTCTTCGGTTGTGAGGACTTCTCCCTCAACATCGGTGATCTGCCAATGCCAGAAGAGGGTTGCCCCTGGCGGCATGCTGTAGGATTTGGTGAGGTCCCATTCCCAGGAAACCTGACCATCTTCCGGATCAGGCGCCACATGCACCCGGGCCTGATCGCCGCAGGATCGCTTATCGATGGCATAGAAAAGGCTGATATCGCTGATTTCAGCCGTGGTTTGGTAGGCGAGCTGGAATTCGATTGAGAGAGGAAAGTCGATGACGGCCGTGTCTGAGAGCACTTCGATGCCGCCGGATTGAGCCTGGACGGGCGAAACCAGGGTGAGGAGCAGGATCAGACCGGTGATGATGAGAAGGTTTTTGCGTTTCAAGCAGCCCCCTTTGATAGGTAATTTTGGATAAACATAGGAAAAATTATATCAGTTTATCTCTGAGAAAGAATCCCGCGGACATTTTCCATTGATTAAAACTAATAGGAAAGCGTCAGGTTATTTTATTTGATTGTGGTATGAATCAGCCGGCGGAAAGTAATGTTTTTTATCGGACTGAGAAGGCTTTTAGACCGCCGGCCAATATAATGAGAAAGTAAGATGCGAGAATAGTGAAATCGA
>CAYUSC010000077.1:0-12236 GCA_964447265.1 uncultured Candidatus Brevefilum sp. | reverse complement strand
ATTCTCTCACAGAAGGCCTTTTTTATTATCTGTCTTGTCTAGTGGGTGCAGTTCAATTTGACCCAGCCTTTCTATTTTCAATTCACCAGTTGCCCGGTGTCTTATGCCTCGTGGAACTCGCCTTCAACGACGTCTTCGTCGCTGCCGGAAGGTTCACCGGTCGGGGCTTGCGCGCCACCGGCCTGCGGGCCTGCCGCGCCTTGTTCTGCATAGGCGGCCTGTCCAATGGCCTGCATATCGGCCTGTAAGCCGTCCATCAGGCTCTTGATCCGGGCCTTATCAGCGCCCTGGATCGCCTCACGCAGGTCTTTCACTTTGCTTTCCACCTGGCTGCGCTGGTCGGCGGGGATCTTATCACCCATGTCCTTGACCAGTTTCTCAGCCTGGTAAGCGGCGGTGTCGGCCTGGTTGCGGAGTTCGACCAGTTCCTTGCGGGCGTCATCGGCGGTGCGGTTCTTGCTGGCTTCTTCAACCATCCGCTCCACATCGGATTTGTCCAGGTTGGTGGAGGCTGTGATGGTCACGCTTTGTTCCTTGCCGCTGGCTTTGTCCTTGGCGGTCACATGGATAATCCCGTTCGCGTCGATATCGAAGGTCACCTCAATCTGGGGGATGCCGCGGGGCGCAGGCGGGATGCCTTCCAGCCGGAAGCGGCCCAGGCTCATGTTATCCGATGCCATCGGGCGTTCGCCCTGCAGCACATGGACGTCCACGGAGGTCTGGCTGTCCTCAGCCGTCGAGAAGGTCTCGGTCTTCTTGACCGGGATGGTCGTGTTGCGTTCGATCAAGGGGGTCATCACGCCGCCCAGAGTCTCAACGCCCAGCGAAAGCGGGGTCACATCCAGCAGGAGGACGTCTTTGACATCACCGGCCAGGACGCCGCCCTGAATGGCTGCACCCACGGAAACCACCTCATCCGGGTTCACACCCTTATTGGGTTCCTTGCCGCCGGTCAGGTCGCGGACCAGGTTCTGGATCATGGGCATGCGGGTTGCGCCGCCCACCAAAACCACTTCGTCGATCTGGTCAACGGTCATCTCGGCATCCTTGATGGCGGCGGTGAAGGGCTTGCGGGTCCGTTCCACCAGATGTTCGGTCATTTGCTCAAATTTCGCCCGGTTCAGCTTCAGCAGCAGGTGTTTCGGCCCGCCGGCATCGGCTGTGACATAGGGCAGGTTGATCTCGGTCTCCATCACGGAGCTGAGTTCGATCTTGGCTTTTTCTGCGGCTTCACGCAGACGCTGGAGCGCCTGGCGATCCTCACGCAGGTCAATGCCCTGTTCCTTTTTGAATTCATCGGCTGCCCAGTTGACGATCACCTCGTCCCAATCGTCGCCGCCCAGGTGGGTGTCGCCGTTGGTGGCCCGGACTTCGATCACACCGTCGCCAACCTCCAAAAGGCTGACATCGAATGTGCCGCCGCCCAGGTCAAAGACCAGGATGACTTCCGATTCTTTCTTGTCGAGGCCGTAGGCCAATGCTGAGGCTGTCGGCTCGTTGATGATCCGCATCACTTCCAATCCGGCGATCTTGCCGGCGTCTTTGGTTGCCTGACGCTGACTGTCGTTGAAATAGGCCGGGACGGTGATGACGGCTTTGGTCACGGGTTCACCCAGATAGGCTTCCGCATCAGCCTTGAGCTTTTCAAGGATCATTGCAGAGATTTCCTGCGGGGTGTAGGTCTTGTTGACGATCGGGATATGCACCCGGGCATCGCCAGAGGGGCCTGCCACGACATCATAGGGGACCATTTCGCGTTCGGATTTAACTTCGTCATACCGGCGGCCCATAAACCGCTTGATGGACGAAACAGTGTTTTCAGAATTCACAACAGCCTGCCGTTTGGCGGGGATGCCCACCAGCCGTTCGCCGTTCTTGTTAAATGCAACAACGGAGGGGAGTAGGCGGGAACCTTCAGCGGTCGGGATAACGTTCGCCGTGCCGCCTTCCACAACGGATACAACGCTGTTGGTTGTTCCGAGGTCAATTCCAATTATCTTTGCCATAATACATTCTCCTTTGACTTGCTCATAAATCTAATTATGAGGATACTGAGCGAGTCATAGAAGATCGTTAACAAAGTGTAGGATTAATGTTAGCGGAGGGGGATTGTATGTTTTTGGGTGGAAAACGGGTTCAGCGGCGGGCTTTGCGGAGGCGGATGATCAGTGAAAGAACGTAGATCAGCAAAATACCCAGCAGGACGGCAAAGCCCAGGATCATGTCAGGGGTGGTGTTGGGAGTCATGGCTTAGTTTTCCTCCTGTTGATTCTCGGCTTGCAGGGCAGCCAGTCGGGTCCGGTTCCAGATCAGTGCGGTCAGCAGGACGGTGAAAGCGATCAGGCTGGCGATGAAAGCGGCCCACATCCTGGGGCTCATCGTGAAGGCTGTCCCCGTGTTAGTGGCGAAGACCACGGGGTGGATCGTCCGGTAGAGCCGGATGGAGAAGAAGGTCAGCGGCACGGTGATCACACTGACGATGGCAAAGACCGCGCCGAGGCGGGCTTTGGCTTCGGGGGTGTTCAGCGCGCCGCGCAGGATGAAATAGGCCAGGTAGATCAGCTCCATGATGGCCGTGGTGGTTAGCCGCGGCTCCCAGACCCACCAGGTGTTCCAGATCGGGTGCGCCCAGATCATTCCGCTGAGGATGGCGGCCAGGCCGAAGACGATGCCGACTTCCACCGCGGCCAGCGACAACCAGTCCCAGCGCATCTCGCGTTTGATCAGGTAGAACGCACCGCCCACCGCCGCAACGACGAAACTGAGCATCCCGGCCCAGGCAACGGCCACATGGAAGTAGAAAACCTTTTGGACCGCGCCCATCTGGGCTTCTTCGGGCGTGAAGAACAGGATCAGCGCCAGCGCACCGGTGACGAGGACGGCGGATAGGATATTCAGTACGGTCAGGAGCGGTTGTTTCTTGGGCAACTTATTCCTCCAGAATGGTATCGAAAAGCAGCAGCCCCGCAGCCAGAAAGAGGATGTTACAGGCGATCAGCAGCAGTATCCAGGATTGCGTCTCTGCCCAGGGTTGCCAGGCCAGGATCCCCCGGCTGGCTTCCACGGCCGCGATTAACACCGGCAGCGCCAGCGGGTAAAGCAGCACAGGCAGCAGGACATCGCGGGTGCGGGTCTGGATGCTGAGGGCGGCCAGCAGGGTGCCAAGGGAGGTGTAGGCTCCCAGCCCCAGCAGAACCACCAGCAGCAAACGGGGGTTGAGCATGTTTTGCTGGTAAAAAAGGCTGAAGACCGGCAGCAGCACCAGCGCCACCACAGCGGTGAAGGTCAGGTTGCTGAGGGTCTTGCCAAAAAAGATTGCCGACCGGTCGGCAGGCGCCAACAGCAAGCCGTCCAGGGCGTTATTCTCGCGCTCCAGGCTCACGCTGCGGTTCAGACCCAGGGTGGAAGCAAAAGCCAGTGACACCCAGAGCAACCCGGCTGCCAGCCCGGATTGCAGGACGGGGGTTAATTGCAGGGCAAAGTTGAACAGGAAAACCACCAGCAGGGCAAAGACCAGCATCACCGGCAGCCCCTGCCGCCCGCGCCATTCCACCTGCAGGTCCTTGCGGTAAACCTGCCAGATGGTGTGCAGATAGTTGGAAAAACTGTTCATGCCGCCTCCTGCAGGTAGCGGTGGAGGTCGGGGGTTGCACTAAGCTCGCCCACCGGTTGGTGATGCGTGATCCGGCCATCCCGCAGCCAGGCGACGTGACTGGCAAAGCTCAGCAGGCGCTGGGGATCGTGGGCGGCAATCAGCAATGCCTGTCCGGGACGGTGCAGAGACCTCAGGCGTTCATCCAGGGCCTGGGCGGCTTCTTTATCCAGCCCCGTGTAAGGTTCATCCAGCAGGAGGATGGAAGGGTCATGCAGCAAAGCCCGCGCGATGGCCAGCCGCTGGAGCATCCCGCGCGAATAGGTCCGCACGGGTTTATGTTGGTGCTTTACGAGGTCTACGGATTCAATCGCTTCAGTCACCCGTTGTTGCCGCTCGTCCAACCGATAGAGTCGGGCAAAGTGGCTCAGGTTCTCAATGGCGTTCAAGTCGCTGTAGAACAGGGATTGGTGGCCCAAATAGCCGATCTGGCGGCGAAGTGCCGGGTTGTTTTCCAATGGTGCACCATGCAGGGCAACCGTCCCGTCATCCGGCCGGACCAGCGAAGCGATGATCCGCAGCAGAGTGGTCTTCCCTGCGCCGTTCGCGCCCACCAGGACGCACAGACTCCCATCTGTGACTTCCAGAGAGAGGTCTTTCAGGACGGGCTGCAGGTTATAACGCTTGGAAAGCCCCTGAACGGAGATCGCGGCAGGTTTTTGGGGGTCTTGAGCAGAAGTCATGGCCTCATTATATTGCATGGTGGCTGGGAAATAAAAGCCGGGGTTCAGATCTGGCGTTTGGTCTGGAGTTTATAGCCGCAGTTGGCGCAGAATTTATCCCCTGCCAGGACCTGTTTGCGGCACTTGGGGCAAAGGTAAATAGTGTTTTGGTTGTTGGGCTGAACCTTCTGCGGTATGACGGGTTTTTCTTTTTCTTCGACTTCATAACGATCGGGGACGTCCGCAATCATCGATTTGGTGATCAGGGTCTTTAATTTTTGGGCCTGGTCGCGTTTGGATTCCAATTTGTTGCGCAATTTCCGCGAGGCATGACCCTGAACGCAGGCTTCTTCCAGCACCTGGATTTCCTGCATCAGCATCTGATACTGCAGCTCATGCTCGGTCTGCGTGACGGGTTCCGTTGGACTGGACCGTCTCAAGCGGATGACGCGCACGACCAATAGAAGCAGCAGTACGATCAGCAGAGCGAGCAATTCGATTAGAAAATAATCCATCAGGAAATGCAACCCCTAAAACGCAGCCTATTGAATTGGATGTCACCTGATTTTATCCCAAACAAGGCCCCAAATAACTATAAAAAGGGATAAATTTTAGATAAAACCCCTGGAAAAGTTGATTTGGTTTCCAGGGGTGAGGCGTGCAGCTAAGATCGGGGTTATTGGGCGAGCTTTTTGGCTTCGATCTCGAGGAGTTTGTCAAAAGTCGCTCCCTGAAGCCGCCGGACCAGTTCAGCCTGGGTTTCGCACCAGACTTCGTGGAGCGGGCAGTGGTTGCCAAAGGTGCAGATATCCGGGTCTTCCGTGCAGTCGTTGAGCGAGATTGGGCCGTCAATGGCTTCGACAACATCCAGAAGGGAAATGTCTTCCGGTTTGCGCGCCAAAGAGACGCCGCCGCGGGCGCCGCGCGAAGTGTGGATCAGTCCAGCGATGGAAAGCTGGGAGATGATCTTGGCGAGGAAGGAGGGGGGAATCTCCATTTCATCGGCGATCTGACTGGTGGCTGCCCGTTGGTTCGAATCCAGCCGGGACAGATATAACATTGCACGTAACGCGTAATCTGCCTGTCGGGTGATTTGCATGGTCTTCTCTCTTCTTTTAGGGCTGAAAGATGAACTTTGAATTTGAGAAATGGCTTCTCAGTGATTCAAAGCATAGTATCTATAAAAATGTATTTTCTACCTATCAGGTAGAAAATAGCGTTATTGTCTATTTTATCCAATTTAGAAATCTTTGTAAAGGAAGGATTCGTATCTCCGACCTGTCATTTCCCTTGCCAGCAAAGCCCTTACCGGTTCCAATCGCTTATAATTAAGGCGTTAATCACGATAGGAATTGATAAAGGCCTATGGAAGAAAAAACATTCACGTATTATCATCCGATCACGGTCCGCTATGCCGATCTGGATCCCCAGGGGCATGTCAACAACGCGGCTTATATGACCTATCTGGAAGCCGCCCGGCTGGGTTATTACGAACGTGCCGGTATCTGGTCACCCAAAAGCGGGGATCATACCGGGATGGTGGTGGCCCACGCTGAAATTGATTTCCTGGCGCCGATTGCCTACGGGCAGCCCCTGCGGGTGGGCGTGCAGTTGGAAAAAATGGGGACCAAGAGCATGATCTTTGACTTCCTGGTGGAAGCCGCGGATGGCAGCAAGACATTTGCCCGAGGGCAATCCGTGATGGTGGCTTATGACAATGACAATGGAACCAGTCGGGCGATCCCGCCCGAATGGCGGAAGAAACTCACCGATTTTGAAGGGAAAACTGAAAATGACTGAACTGCCTGAAATCAACACCACTGAAATGCTGGCTTTCCTCAGCCGGTTGCTCAACACCCACAGTCCCACAGGATTCACAGACAAGGCGATCGCCCTCTGCGAGGAGACTCTCTCCGGGCTGCCGGGTGTCAAACTGCACCGGACGAATAAAGGTGCGCTTGTCGCTGTGGTGGAAGGTGAGACGGACGGCCCCTGGCGGGCCCTTACCGCCCATGTGGATACGCTGGGCGCGATGGTCAAGCAGGTGAAGGGTAACGGCCGGCTCAAGGTGACCAAATTGGGCGGTTACGCGATGAACGCGGTCGAGGGCGAAGGCGTGTGGGCCTATCCCCGCAAGGGTGATCCCATCCGGGGCTCGTTATTGCTCAATAAGGCCTCCAGCCACGTCCATGGAGGCGATGTGAACAAGACCGAGCGCAATGAGGACACGATGGAAGTGCGGCTGGATGCCCGCACCGCCAGCGTTGCGGAGACCGAAGCGCTTGGTATCGGTGTGGGCGATTTTGTTGCTTTTGACCCACGCGTGGAGATCACCAACGGTTTCGTGCGCTCCCGTCATCTGGATGACAAGGCTTGCGTAGCGAATATGATCTACGCGCTCAAGGCGCTTCTGGATGCCGGTCTGAAGCCCAAAGTCACCACCGTGCTGCTGGTCAGCAACTATGAAGAGGTTGGCCACGGCGCGGCGGCCGGCATCCCGGAGGAAGTGGCCGAATTGATCTCGGTGGATATGGCGGCAGTGGGCGATGGGCAGGCTTCGGATGAATTCCATGCCACCCTCTGCGTCAAGGATTCCGGCGGGCCGTACCATTACGGACTCAGTCAGAAAATGCGTGAGTTGGCTGAAAAATTCTCGATTCCTCATAAAGTGGATATCTATCCCTATTACGGTTCGGATGGCGAGGCATTCTGGCGGGCGGGCGGCAATGTCGCCGTGGCACTGATCGGGCCGGGCGTGGACGCCTCCCATAATTATGAGCGGACGCACACCGAAGCGCTGGAAGCCACCACGCGCTGGTGCCTTGCCTATATGCTCGACTGAGATAGATTAACGATGCCTGACCTTCAGCATTGCCTGCAAGACCATGACCTGGGGTTCCTCGAGATTGTCGCCGAACTCTGGGGGGTGGAACTGACCGCAGCGGACGCGCGGCAGGCTTTGCCGCAGCTGGTGAAATCATTACTGGCGCCGGCTCTGGTGCTGGAGGTTGTTGAAGCATTGTCACAAACCGCCCGGCAGGCATTGGACGCGCTGCTGGCGCATGACGGCTGGATGCCCTGGAGCAGGTATGTCCGCGATTATGGCGGATTGCGGGAGGTCGGCCCCGGCAAGCGTGACCGGGAGAAACCTCATCTGAACCCGATCTCCGCGACCGAGGTGCTCTGGTACCGGGGGTTGATCGGGCGGGATTTCCTCCGCCGAGAGGGTGAGCTTCAGGAATGTGCCTATATTCCCGATGACCTGCTGGCCTTGCTGCCGCCGGTGAGTCCGCTGGGGCCACAGACGCCCGGACGGGCTGCTTTGCCCGGAGAAGTAAAGGTTGTAACGCTTGCTTCGGATCGGGTGCTGGATCACTGTTGCACGTTGCTGGCTGCGCTGCGTCTGGGCGATGCGCAGCGTTCCCCCGTAGTTGAAAGCTGGCAGCCTCCGCTGGAGGTTGTGGAAGCCCTGTTGAGTGCGGTGGGTTTGATCACTTCCGGTGAGCAGCCCGTGTTGGAAGATGCCCGCGCTTTTCTTGAGATGCCCCGCGCTGAGGCTCTGGCCTGGCTGGTGAAAGGCTGGCGGCAATCCGATGAGTTCAACGAGCTTTGGCAGGTACCTGGCCTGATTTGCGAAGGCGCCTGGCGGAATGACCCCCGCGCCGCGCGTGAGCAGATTTTAGCCTGGATGAGCGAGCTTCCCAAATATGTCTGGTGGAATCTGGATACTTTTACGGCTGCCATTTTTGAGCGAACACCGGATTTTCAGCGTCCTGCTGGAGACTTTGATACCTGGCTGATCCGTGATGCGGCAAATGGGGAACCTCTGAGCGGGATGGAGCATTGGCAAGAGGTGGATGGCGCCCTGATCCGCTATCTGATCGCCGGACCGATGCACTGGCTGGGGCTGGTGGATCTGGCAGCGTCCGTTGACGGACAGATTCCTGTGGCTTTCCGGTTTTCAGCCTGGGGAATGGATTTATTGGCGGGGCAACCTCCTGTCGGTCTTGCAGAGGAGGATCAGATCCTCAAAGTGTTATCGGACGCCCGAATCGTTGCCGGAAATCATTCCCCCCGCCTGGCCCGTTATCAGGTCTCGCGGTTTGGCCTCTGGCAAAAAGAAACCGAAGACGCCTATACCTATCAATTGACACCCCAGTCATTGCAGGAAGCTGCCGGTCAGGGGCTTAAAGTCACTCATCTGGAAACCCTGTTGAATCAATATGGTGAGCCAATTCCACCCAGCCTGGTAAGTGCGTTGCGTCGCTGGCGGAAAGATGGTGGGCAGGTCCGCATCCATCCCTGCGTGGTGTTGCGGGTGGAGGACCCGATAATTCTAAGCTTATTGCGAAACACGCCGGCGGAACGGTTCCTGGGCGATCTGCTCTCGGCCACTGCCGTGATCATCCACCCCGACGCGACGGAAAAGGTCCGTGCGGCGCTGGCGCGGTTGGGCTATCTGGCCGATGTGACCTTCATTGGCGGAGAAACAGGGGAGGCCCCGGATGAGGAAGAGTGACCAATCAACGATGCCGGAATCGACCGTACCTCACGATCCCACCATTCCCGTTAAGCGGCGACGTCCTTTGGCTCTCCGGTTGATTTTCTGGATGCTGATCCTTTGGATGGTCTTGGGCTGGCTGCGCTTCGGCCAGACGCTTTTGCACCGTGAATTGGTACTGACCTATGCTTCGCCGGGTGTGTTTGCCTATTTGGTGGCGGCCGGGCTGGTCTGGGGGTTGATTGGGCTTCCCGCGCTCTGGGGGCTGGCCGCTCGGTCAGGCTGGGCGCGCGGGGTGATTGGCGTGGACGCGGTGCTTTACCCGGCGCTCTATTGGGTGGAGCGGCTGTTCCTTTGGCAGGATGAGAACAGTCAGGGCAACTGGCCTTTCATGCTGGCGCTGACCCTTTTTTGGCTGGGAGTCGTGCTATGGGGTCTGCTGGGCAAGGCCGGACGGACTTATTTTACGGAGAAGAGGACGTGATGGAATATCAGGAACAGGAAGCCAAATTCTATATTGAGAACCTAAATGAACTGATCGCCCGGGCGCAGGCCACCGGCGCGGATCTCATCCGCCCACGGATTCTGGAACGCAACCTGCGGCTGGATACGCCTGAGGGTGATTTTGGGCGCGATGGCCGGGTTCTGCGACTCCGTCAGGATGATGGCGTCCGGGTGACCTATAAAGATAATGCCCGCAATGAGAATGGCATGGTGGTGCGGACCGAAATTGAATTTTCCACGGACAGCCTCGAAGTGACGCGCAAGCTCTTCGAAGCGCTGGGGTATCAGGTGGCCGTGATCTATGAAAAATATCGCCAGGTCTACCAGATCGGCGATGTCGAATTGATGATTGACGAGTTGCCCTTTGGAAACTTCATCGAGATCGAAGCGTCCAGTGCGGTGCTGATTGAAGGGGTGGCTCAGATGCTGGGGCTGGATTGGTCCAGGAGCATCAACACCAGCTATTTGGGGCTATTCGCGATCGCCCGATCCCATCGGGGGTTCGATTTTCGGGACCTGACGTTCCATAATTTTGAGGGGGTGACCATCACCGCAGCGGATCTGGAGGTTCAGCCCGCCGATTAAAAATGAATCAGCGGAACACCGCCGGCAGGAAGGATTTGAACGGCCAGCTTACCGGTTCAAAGGACACCCAATCATATTGCGCTTGCAACGGGTTGGTATAGACGAATTCACCCAGCCAGGCGTTGACTGTATCGGTCCCGGGCCAGAAGTTCATCATGATCCGGCCGGGTGTGCTGGGCAGCGTCCCTCTGGAGCCATCTTCGGTGTAAACCGGATGCCCGTCCACATACCAGATGATCGAATCCGGCCACCATCCGATGCTGTAGGTGTGAAAATCAGCGGAGGCGTCAAAGCCAAGGTCAATGGTCCATTCATGACCTCCAACCCCGGCGGTGTAGTAATTGGTCTGTAACTTTGTGGGATTATTTCCGGTGATCTCGATGTCAATTTCGTCCCAGGGGTTGCCCTCGGAAGGGCCGGTGTAGATGAAGAAACTGCTCACCACGCCGTCCTGGGCGACGGCCTTCATCCTGACGGAATACAATCCATATTGGTAATGTCCATTTGTACGGTATTACCCGGAGGCATAGTCCACCCCGCTGCAACCTCCCGGACAGCCGTTATTATCGAGTTGTAAGGAGAGGACGCCGCCGGAAAAGATGATGTTATCCGCCTGCCACCAGCAGTCGAACGGATCGCCATTGGTCCAGCCGTCCGCTTTGTGCCAGAGGGTGGTGTTATCGGAATCAAAAGTGTCCGTGAAAGCGAGGAAGGATGTGCTGGCGCGGGTTTGGGCTTCTGCGGTAAGTGTTGGATTATTTAAAACAACAATGCCGCCGATCAGCAGGGCGAGCATCAGGAGGACGAGAGAATGTTTCTTTTCCACAGTGGATTCTCCGGTGATAATTCTCAGGATTAAATTAACACTCAGGCGGACGTCCGCCTGAGTGTATTTTATCAGTTTATAGTCATCAAAAAGGGCTTTTAGGCTATGGAATCAGGAAATCCCATGGATTCACACGGCCATAGTCGTCATTGCGCATTTCAAAGTGGAGATGCGGGCCGGTGGATTGGCCGGTGCTGCCCATCAGGCCAATCGTGTCGCCCTGATTGACTTCCTGGCCGCAGCTCACGTTGACCTGGCTGAGGTGGGCATAGAGGGTCTGCCAGCCGGAGCCGTGGTCGATCACGATCATCTCGCCATAGCCGTAATCATTCCAGCCGGCATAGGTGACCACGCCGCTGTCGGAGGCATAGATCGGGTTTCCCATGTTTCCGGCGATATCAATGCCGAAGTGGTTGGTCTCGGGGGTGTAGTCGTAACCGGAGAGGTAGTGTTCGGTGGTCGGCCAGACGAAGGTGCCCGTCCCGACAAGGCCGTCATATGCGCTGGTGCAGGCGCCGGGGCCGAGGTATTTGGCCGTGGCGGGTTCGGAGCGGGTGATGCGGGGGGTGGACCAGTCGGTGTAGGTGCCCGTGCCGCCGGGGATCACCAGCATGGTGTCCGGGGCGATGTTGGGATCGGCGTAATCGCCAATGGTGTCGGGGTCCAGGTCGTTGCCGGGCCAGTTGATGATGTCTTCAGGGGTCACGCCGTAGACGGAGGCCACACCGTTCAGCCCTTCACCGGCGCTCCACATGTGATAGACGCCATCGACCGGCAGGATGTTGAGCACCTGACCGGGCACGATATAGTGGGGGTTATCTCCCAAAGAGTAACGATTGCCCCACAGGATGGTCTCTGGCTTGAGATTGAATTTCTCGGCAATCGAGAAGATCGAATCGCCGGCCTCAACGGTGTATCGGATCACGTCCTGACGCTCGGTCAGGACCGGCAGCACGGTATGCAGCTCGGCCTGACGATCTATGCCATCGGAAATGGGGCCGCCCATGGCGAAGGCCGGGATGGCGATGGATTCGACAGGATCGACGGCGGCATCGGCCAGGGCAGCATCGGCGTTGCGGGTCAGTTCCGTTTCGGGCAGGTTGAAGGCATCGACCACGCCCACCACCACCAGGATCAGGATCAGCGTGATCGCGGCGGTGAGAAAGCGCATGGCGGAATCGCCCAGACCAAGACGGCGCAAGCGTTCCCAGATCCGGTTCAGCCCGGTCTGCTGGGATTCGATTGTATTTTGAGAAGTGGGATCGGCTTCCATCGGGATGAGGCCCCGATTTTGCCTGGGATTTGTAGGTTCAGCCATGAATAAACTCCGTACCAGAGTCTAACACGTTTTAGGGCGAAAGGGAACAAGCTGGCTTGAAGTGGATGGTTGGTCTGACTTTGTAGGTCACGCTTCCAGCGGACAAAAAAGTCACGTAGGTTCGCCCTGGGGCCTCACCATACGTGACCTACACAGAACTTACAGTATGACGAGAAAAGCTGAGATTG
>CAYUSC010000076.1:10165-12293 GCA_964447265.1 uncultured Candidatus Brevefilum sp. | reverse complement strand
CCACCGGATGCCATCCTGGTCTACTACCAATTTCTGCCCTTTATGCGTAAGCTGCCTTCTGGTCTTGCGATATCCCAGGAACAACCCCGAAAGACCTATGGCGCCACCTGCCGCCTGTACCCATTTATACCAGACATGCCAAACGGCTTTCGGCTCAATTGCCCAGGCGGCTTTGAAATGTCGCAAGGCAGCTTTTGGATCGCCGGCATCGATCAGGCGCCGGGCGGAGAACACATGCAAGCCGGCCCGGATTTTTCGAGCATATTGCTGTAAAATAGCGTCAAATTGAGGCTCAGTTTTCAGACCTTCTACAAAATTAAAAGCCTCATCTACAAATTGGGCTGACATAGCGATCGTCTTGGCGTCCTCATGGGTCCGCTCCACCGCCCAAAATTCATCTACATGCTGAATGGGATAAGCCGCTGCGATCCGCACCCATAGTTCATGATCCAGGATTAGATGGCTTTCCTGACGGAGGTATCCTGCCTGTTCCAAGGCTTCCCGCCGCATGAAAACAGCGGGCTGCAGCAGGACGTTGAAGGCCAGCAGGTCATCCAACTCATATTGGCGGTAAGGATGCCAATCCAGCAAATGGCCCTCGCCATCCACCATCACGCCGTTGCCATAAACCATCCCCAATTCAGGCTTTTCGGTCATCACCCGAACAGCCTGGCTGACGACATCACAGGTGTAATACAGGTCATCGGAATTGATCCAGGCTACGATCTCGCCCTTGGCCCGTTTGAAGCCTTTATTGATCGCTTCCGCTTGACCGTGGTCCTTTTCCGAAACCCAATAAGCTAACCGGTCCGCATATTTGCGAATGATGTCCTGGCTGCCATCATTGGAGGCGCCATCTATCACAATGTATTCAATCGGCGCGTAGTCCTGGCAGAGCACGGACAGCATGGTCTGTTCCAGATAGCGCGCCTGGTTATAGGAGGGTGTGATGATGGAAACAAGCGGTTTATCCATAAACTCTTTCATTGTTCTGGATCACTGGCGACCTTAGAAAAGACTTTCAAATTCTACTTTTTCAAAGATGGTCAATTTTCCGCCCATAGTGGCGTCCAAAACCTTGCGGCCATCGGACTCAAAGGCAGCCTTCGCCATCCGGTAAGCTCTCTCAGAGCCTTCCAAATCAGGCAACTGCCAACGAAAACCCTTCCCAAAATACTTGCCGGAAAAATGGTTAGGGTCATCTCCTTCAGAGGTCACCGTCGTATTCGGGGGACCTTTCGTAACAAAATTGTGATCCACGCCAATCAGAATCGCCTCAGAAAAGCCCATGAAATAAGCCAACTGCAGGCAGACATACGTTACCGTGAACCCTTCAAACATCCGATCCGTTGCATCCCCGGTGAAATTTTCAGGCAGGGTGTAATCGGTATCCAGAAACATCATCTCCGCTCCGGCCTCAAAGAATTTTCGGGCGCGCCAGGTGACAAATTTAGGCAGTTCCAGCGCGGAGATATCTTCGTGACATTGTTCCAACACCAGGTCATTCACCGAGACGAGACAGGAGGTTTTGAAATCATACTCATCAAAAGCCAGATAGATCCTGTTCATCCCAAAGGTAAATTCTCCGGCCAACTTGCTCAGGTCCGTATTGCGCAGGCTGGGGCCATTGCCCACAATGAAACAGCGCTGGCCGGCAAACTTATTCCGATAGCTTTCCAGCCGGGCTTTGTTCCTCATCCACACCGGAGAGAAAACCCTGGCCATTAAGTGCCGGTCACGATTATACCAGGCCCAATACCTGTCCGACCCGAACCGCCAGAGCGATTCGGGCAGGGCATTCTTCAAAGTTGATTTCACAGACATTGGACTACTCTGTGCTCAGCCGGGCGGTTGCGCCGCCATCGGCGATCAGCGCCTGGCCGGTGATGAACGAGGATTGGGTATTATCCGCCAAGAAATAGATCACACTGCCGATCTCTTCCGGCAAGCCAACCCGACCGTTGACCGTCTTGGCGGCCAGGTTATCCAGGCGTTCCTGCATATCGCCGTGGCCGACATGCCCGCGATTAAGGCCGGCGCGCAGCATGGGGGTATCCACAGCGCCGGGCAGGATCGCATTCACGCGGATATTCACCGGGGCGAATTCAATCGCCATTGCCCGGGTCAG
>CAYUSC010000076.1:0-10065 GCA_964447265.1 uncultured Candidatus Brevefilum sp. | reverse complement strand
TCATAAATCGCTTCAAGTTGTTCGGGTAAGGAGATATCGGCTTGAATATAGACGCCATCCGCCGGAAATTCAACGTACTTCGGTTCCCGATCCACACCGAACACCCGCCAGCCATGGTCCGCAAAAACTTTAACCGTAGCCCGGCCAATCCCGCCCGCCGCGCCAGTGATCAACATAATCCTGGTTTCTTTTTCAGTCATAGGTGATTTTCCTTCCATTTCTGTTCATCTGAAATCTCGAATATAAACTGAAGGTTCCGGGGGTCAGCCGCCGTACTCCTTTTTCAGCGCTGCTAACCGATCCGTCGGGATCTCCAAACCAATCAACAAATTTTTGATCGTGTTCCAGTGCACCCGCTCCCAAAAACGGGGGCTGGAGTTGGTATTGTGAGGTGAAAGGAGCACATTCTTCATCCTCAATAAGGGGCTATCCGCCGGCAGCGGCTCATCTTCAAAGACATCCATCCCCGCCCCGCCCAACCGGCCTTGCTGCAACGCCGCCACTAGAGCGGGCTGATCGATGATCGGGCCGCGGGCGGTATTGATCAAAACAGCGCCCGGCTTGACCCAGCTCAGCGTTTTCGCATTGATCAGATGCTGGCTGGTCGGGTTCAGGTCGCAGTTAATGCTGATAAAATCCGAGCGGGAAAGCAGGTCCTGCAGGCTGGTCATCTCCACGCCATTTTCCAGTAGGAAATCCGGGGCGATATCCACAATATCATTCCCCAGCAATTCCATCCCGAAGCCGCGCGCCCGCCGCAGAACAGCCTGACCAACATTTCCCACGCCAACCACACCCAGGGTGGATTCGCTCAGGGTTTTGCCGTTGATCTTCTTCCATTCTCCGGCCTTCATCGCGTCATCCAGCCAGGGAATGTTGCGGGCAAAGGACAGAAGATAGCCCAGCACACTTTCCGAAACCGGCACGGTGAAGGCATTGGGGGTATTGCCCACCATCACGCCAAAATCGGCCGCGGCTGCCTGGTCAATCGAATCAATCCCGGTCCCCCACTTGGAGATCACCCGCAACCGGGGCTGACAGGCTTCAATCACCCGCCGGGTGTAGCGGTCATCGCCGCAAATTGTGCCGTCGAATTTCCCGGCAAAAGCCAGGATCTCATCTTCCGAAAGCCGTTCGTGCACCTCGGGGACAATCACGTTCAGGTCAAAGGCTTTCAAAACCGGCATCAGCCGGTCCAATTCCGGTAAGAGATAGGGGGCGGATACTAAAACGTCTTTCATTAATGGACTCCAGGTTCAGGTTCAGTTAAAAGTCAGGATCAGGCCAAACCGTGGATTTGCTTGTAAATGGTCTCAGCCACGGTGAAATCCAGTTCCTCGTCGATATCCCAGGCCTCGTTGGCCGGGACCTCAAACATCAGCGGGTGTTCGCCCATCCGGTTCCGCCGCGAAATCAGTCCTTGCCGTGAGTAAATGTAGATGCAGGAGTTTTCCTCATAGATCGGTGGAAGGTCCTGCGTGCGCAAAAGGATTTTAGGATCATGGTTGAGGGGCAGACCGTGCTGATCGTAAAGCCGGGTTTGGAGCCGGGTGACCCCGAAGAGCGAATCATGCTCGGGGTAATTATCAAAAAAAGTTTTTACGGCTTTGGCCACCGTTTCAGCGGTCAGCAAGGGGTTTGTCGTATGGGTCTGTAAGTAAAATTCAGCCGGGACTTCTTCCGCATCATGGAGGAGGATCTCGTTCATGGGGATCGTTCCCGCCCGAAGGTCATCGGGGCGGCGCAACCGGGTCACGGTTGGGAAATCCTGCTGCAAACCCTCCAGAATCAGGTCGCTGTCGGTATCGACAACAACCCTGTCAATGGAATCCACAGCCAGAAGGGTATTCAGGATATGGTGATAGAGAGGTTTTCCCGCTAACGGCCGGTAGTTCTTCCCGGGTACCCTCTCGGAATGGTGCCGCATAGGTACCAATGCAGCTAGTTTTTTTATCATAAAATGCTCTCGGCTACCTTTTTTCTCTGCCAAGTGATATATTATAAACTACAATAACCGCTATACATCAACACGCCTATTATACTGGAAACGCCAATGGGAGGACACCATGGCAAGAAAAACAAATAGGCAAGCTTTGCTTGCAGCAACGCCTTTCATTCTCGCTATCTTAATTATGCTTCCACGGCTATTATCCCCGCAATTTGGGCTGTTAGACGATGCTGCGACATTGCAACAATCGCAGAATTTTCTTGATGGCGATTTTAGAATGAGCCATGACCTCCAAGCCGGACGTTTTCGTCCCGTATATTGGCTTTTTTACACAATAATCTTTTCTTTAGCGGGCTACCACCCCTTTTGGTTTTTTATCGGAAATTTAGCCTTATTGTTTGTGCTGCTGGTTGAAATTCGTTTACTCCTGAAGCGTTCAGGGGCCGCTGAATGGCAAATACTGCTGACCAGTTGTGTCTTTCTCCTCTCAATGCCCGTTATTGAGAATTTTTATACCCTTTCAAAAGGTGAGCCTTTACAGCTGGCGCTGATCATAGGCGCCATCCTCCTAACCCCCAGGCCTGCACTCACAGACAAATTCCCGTGGGGAAAGGGGTTTCTGGCTTCTCTCTTACTCCTTCTTGCCATTTTGGTAAAAGAGACCGCCATCGCCATGCTCCCCTTAATCATCCTATGGGCACTTTACCCAATCATTTTTAAGAATAAGGATCTGAAGTCTTTTAGGAAGAGTTTTTGGGTGTTGGGTGGTGCGGCATTCATCGCTGTACTGGTTTATTTCGGTCTCAGGCATATCACTCAGAACACCTCCCTTTTGGGTGGGACTTATACCGATCGTTATCTCGTTGACCTGGGCGAAACACTTCATAAACTGCTCCGATGGGTGACCCAATACGCTTTCTATTTTAATTACACCCTCCCCATTATCCTAGTGTGGATATGGTTCGCCTATAAGAAAATTAGTATCAATCCTGTTCAGAAATTTGAGCTTTTTCGCTGGGCCACCTGGTGGATCATGTGGTTTGTCGTATTCATCCCCTGGACCTATGCTGAAATCTATTACCTGTTACCCTTTGCCTTTGGCGGAGCAATCCTGATTGGCCTATCCGCCCCGATCTTTATCTCAACCCTTGCCACATCAAGAGCTTCCGGGCGGATATTGCCACTCACTCTGGGAATCCTGGCAGGCTTGCTGTTCCTGCTGACTCTCCCAAACTATCGGACTGATGCAAAAATCCAGCTGGCCTTCGATCAAGCAAACAGTGAGATGATCACGTACGTGAGTGAGACAGCCCCTGAAGGCAGCACGGCTCTGATGAATATCCAGACCTCAAATGAATATTCTGAGAAGATGGCTATTTATTTGAATGACCACTACCAGAGATCAGATATCAATTTTGGTATCATCGATGCAGATCAGATGGAAACGATCAGCGATCAATCCGGGGCGATTGTTCTCATGCCATTCATCGATAATCAGCCTACGCTCACCGTCAGAGCCGGTGTTGAGGAACTCTATCAGGACCTGTGGAACGAAACCTACCTGCAGGAAACCGATGGAGAACGAGAACAGCTAATGGCCTTTGAAGAATCGTTTCGCTTATCCAACATTAACCTACCCGTCATTCTCTGTAAGTTCGGGCTGGAAGCGGGTTTTTGTCAGAACCCCGATCCTCTCTTTGATTTTCAGATCTTCACTTACGGGTGGGAGATTACACAAATCCAATGAATACTAACACTTCACCAAAAATTTCAATTGTTGTTCCCATATATAACGAGGCTGAGATTGTAAATCAATTTCATCAAGACCTCAAAACCGCCCTAAATGGATTGAGCAACCCATCGAATATTTTCTATATTGATGACGGCTCATCAGATTCCACACCAGAGATTCTCGCTGACCTGGCAAAGAATGACAGATCAGTCCATGTGATTACCCTGAGTCGAAACTTTGGGCACCAAGCCGCTTTATCCTGCGGTATCGAATCGGCGGATGGTGATGCCATCATCACCATGGATGGCGATGGACAGAATCCACCGGAATTAATCCCTGAAATGGTCCAGCTTTTTCAATCCGGATATGACATCGTCATCTGCCAAAGAAAACAGGATCAAAATCAATCGTTTTTCAAAAGAATAACCTCGCTTGGTTTTTATAAACTCATCAATACCATTGGGAACCAGAAGACTATTCCAAATGCGGCTGACTTTCGATTGTTGTCCAAACGTGCCGCCCAGGCATTGAGTTCCATGCCGGAATATCACCGGTTTTTACGGGGGATGATTGGATGGATCGGATTCAAGTCCACCATCCTCCAGTTTGATCCCTTGCCCAGGATTGGCGGTGAATCCAAATATACGGTTAAGAAAATGCTCAGCCTGGCCAATGACGCGATTTTCTCCTTCTCGTTATTTCCCCTCAGATTTGGTTTAATTACCGGTGGGTTATTTTATTTTCTTGCCTTGGTTGAAATCATCTATATCCTCTATTTATGGTTTTCCGGCAACACCAGCCAGCTTGAACCGGGCTGGAGTTCTCTGATGTTCATGATCCTCATTGTCGGAGGAACGCTAACAACCGTTGTCAGCTTTATCGGAATCTATATCGGATATATCTTCCAAGAAGTAAAAAACCGCCCAGTGTATATTATTAAGGATAAAAATTACCCTCCCTCGGATGAGGGATAACATACTCTGGATGGTTTCAAGTTTCCTTACAGGATAATAATTTAATCTTCCCGCAGCAGGAATGGCTTTCCTTCCAGCAATCCCTCCGAGATCACCCGCATGGTGGGTGAATGCTCCGGCAGCAGGTCCTTCCAACTGAAATCGCTCAGGCGCACAAAGCCGGGCCAGATCCCATCCGGTTTCAAGTACTGCTCAAAAGGCAGCGAGGTGCGGTAAAGCTGATAATAGAGGAACCGGCGGGCATTGAGTTTATGCACAGGGTCAGCTTCCACCTTATCCGCGTTCAGGAATTCTTCCAACTTCGCCAGATAGGCAGCCACTGTTTTGGGAAAGAATACGGTATCCAGTTGCGAGAAGCGGGCTTTACCGGCGCTGAGCACCGGCGCTCCCATGATAGCGGCCTCCATCCCAATCGTGGAGTTATAGATCATCACGAATTTGGATCGCTGGATCATCTCATAGGAACTGAAATAAGCTTGCGGTGGGATAAAGGTCACATTCGTCAGTTCATCCACCTTGTTCTTCGCCGCCCAGTCCGCCACGCTCTCGCGGCTGGCCTTGCCGGGGCGGGATTCGTCCGGGTGAGCGCGGATTACGAACAGGGTCTCAGGATGCTGTTTGGCAACCTTCAAGACCTCATCCAGCCAGATGAACATATCCTCAAAGACCACATTGGCATGCGGTTGGCTGGTATCAAAGATCACATTGGTAAAGACCGGTACGACCTGCTTGAATTGCGCCAGCTTCTCCAGAAAATCGGCATCCAGTCCACTCATCTCCGGCCAGAACTTCACCCCGGCCATGCTGAAATCGCCCTTGAAGCGTTTCGAAAGATAAGCATCCAGGTGCTGATCCATCTCGGGAGTCAATTGGAAATCATTCGGGATATCCACCGGGTAGGCCGTGGCTTCACCGGCGGTGAAGAAGGCGGAGGTTGCCCGCAGCCCGACCTCATGGGAATAGGCCGGGATGCCATGCTTCCGAGCGACCCAGCGAGCCGTGGCCTCCGGGAACTGCATCCCATTGAAGACCATCACGGCCAGCGGATGGAGTTCGTTGACCAATGACTCAAATTGCATGGCAACGGAATAGGCCGAGAGAATATAATCCCGATAGAGCTGAGTGGTCGGGGCATCATCCACCAAATGATGTCGCCGCAGGATCCAGCGCATTGAAGGCAGGCATAACTCGCCCAGGGGGATGTCCTCATACGTGAAATGCTGCAGCTCGGCCAGTGACAACTTCCCCACTGCTTCCTCAAGGTCCGCATCGGGTTCACCGGCCATCCAGACCAATTCCTGACGGTCATAAATGGCTTCGGATTGTTTCTCACACTGCTGGCAGGGCGGCTCCTGAAGGACATCATCGGTCCGGGTCCCCAAAACACAGCGGCGCATCCCATGCAGGCAGGCGAAATGGACCACCCGCACACCCTGTAATTGGAGTGACCAACCGGTCAGCATGGCAAAAGCGGCGTTCAGGCTCAGCCCGGTGATCCGGGTGGAAGCGTTGAACGAAATGATCAAGCGATCGTCCTTGGGTTCCGGCGCGATGGCTTCCACCATCCGGGCCATATTACGAATGTCCCGATTGATGGCCTGCCGCGCCGGTCTGACCTGCAGGAGGTCTTTGGCCCTTTCCGCAAACGTCATAATATTTACTATCCTAGATACTGTAACGGCGCATCTTGTTCAGGGAAGACTTTTCGCTGTCATAGACCTGCTTCTCACCGTCACCCAGAGCCTTCTCGGTCACCCGGATGTACTTCACCAGAGTGCGGATGCCCTGCGGCTCAACGGATGCGGCCTGGTCGGAACCCCACATGGCGCGGTCCAGGGTCACATGCCGCTCAACAAGGCAGGCGCCCATGGCCACCGCCACAGCGGAAGGTACCAACCCCACTTCATGCCCGGAATAGCCAATCGGGCAATCGAAGCGATCGCGGAGGGTCTGGATCATCTTCAAATTAAGTTCTTCCGGCGGGCAGGGATAGCTGCTGGTGGTATGGCAGATCAGCAGGTTATCAGTCCCCAGAACCTTCACCGCGTCGTCGATTTCTTCCATGGTGGACATACCGGTTGAAAGGATGACCGCTTTACCGGTGTTCTTAAGCCCGCGCAGCAGTTCGTGATCGGTCAGGAGAGCCGAAGGTACCTTATGCGCCGGGGGGTTGAAGGCGTCAATGAACTCCAGTGAGGGAATATCCCACGAACTCGCCAGCCAGTCGATCCCCAGAGATTTGGAATAGGCGTCAATCTCTTCGTATTCTTTTTGATCGAATTCAACCTTATAGCGGTAATCCAGATAGGAGATATAGCCCCAGGGGGTATCCCGCATCTGGCCTTTTTGATGGTCCGGCACGCAGATCTCAGGTGTCCGCTTCTGAAACTTGACCGCATCCGCCCCAGCTTCATGGGCGGCTGACATTAATTCCTTGGCAACTTCCACGCTGCCGTTATGATTGATGCCAACTTCGGCAATGACATACGTTGGGTGACCATCCCCCACCATCCGGTTCCCAATTTTGATTTCACGAGTCATTTCAGTCTCCTTTGTATTCCCACTGGAGATTCCAGCGGGATTTCGCATCATTTTGCATTTTTTCGGTTTAGCAGGATATCACAAACTTCACGCACAGCGCCATGCCCGCCCGAATGAGCGAGTATTTGATCCGCTTTACGTTTCACATCCGGGTGCGCATCCGCCACAGCTATGGCGCAGGCCACCAACGGGAAACAGGGTAAATCGTTAACATCATTGCCAACGTAGATTGTTTCATCAGCAGAAATTTCTTCCTGAGCCAGATAGGTTTTCAAAACGCTGGTTTTATCCCCTACTCCATGGAAATAGGGCAGCTTCAGTTTCTTCGCTCGCGCCGCCACCACAGGATTGACCTCGGAAGAGATGATCACGGCCTTGTAGCCGGCCGCCAGCAGGCGGCTGATCCCCATGCCATCGCTGCGATTAGCCGCCACGGATTCCAAGCCGTCCTGGTTCACCCAGACCCTATCATCGGTCATCACGCCGTCAAAATCAAAGACAACAAGCGAGACTTTTTCAGGCCAGGGCCGGGGCTGCGGTCCGGGCGAGACCATCGGCAAACCCGACTCACGCACCAGCCATTCATAGCGCGCCCAATCGCGCAAATTGTCAATATCCACTGTGTATTCGGGGTCAATGAGTACCGGCAGGATCACATCACCGCTCATTGAATGCTTTTCAAGGATCGCTTCCGGTCGGATCACATCGATATGACCGGTCTGCCAATAAACCGGGGGTAATTTCTGCCGGGGTGAATTATAGGGTTCGGTAATCCCCTCCACCTTCAAAAGGGACTGCATGCGGCCATCCGTTCCAATCCGCCACATTTTATGCGGGTTCTGCCCGGCGGGGACCACACCCCGCACGGAATCGGCCTCAGGATGGGCAACCAGTTCACTCACCGCCTGGTCCACCAATCCCAACGGTCGGATGGGCGAAGTCGGCCTGAGCTGGATTACCAGGTCAGGGACGTAATTCTCATTTTCAGCCAGCCAGCGTAAAACGTGTTCAAAGACCGGCAGGTCCAGAGTTTCATCGCGGGCCAGATCGTCCGGACGCAGGAAGGGCACTTCCGCGCCAAATTCGCGGGCAACGGCCGCAATTTCCTCATCATCGGTCGAGACAATCACGCGGGTGACCGATTCGGACTGCTGGGCAGCCGCGATACTGTAAGCAATCAATGGAAAACCGGCAAAATCCCGGACATTCTTACGCGGAATGCCTTTTGAGCCGCCGCGGGCCGGGACGATCGCTAGGACTTCCGGTCGATCTACCATGCCGTCCACCCGCCGTCCACCACAAGGTTCGCGCCGGTCATGTAGGATGAAGCTTCGGAGGCGAGGAAAACGATCGCCCCGCTCATCTCATCCTGGTGCGCCATCCGGCCAATCACCGTGCGGGAGGAATAGGCCTTGAGGAAGGTTTCATCATGTTGGTTATAGACGCCGCCGGGGGTCAGGGCATTCACCCGGATGTTGGACCCGGCGTAATAGGTGGCAAGGTATTTGGTCAGTCCCAGCACACCGGCTTTGCTCACGGTGTAATAGACCGGTTTGAATTGACGGGGGCCATCCGGGCGTTCATAAAGGCGCTGATCCGGCCCCACCAACCCGTAAGTCGAGCAAATATTGATGATCTTGCCGTAATCCTGCGCCACCATCTGGCGGGCCGCTGCCTGACAGGTCAGGAACATGCCGGTCAGGTTTACATCAATGGCTTTTTGCCAGGTATCCAGCGGGTAGCTCTCAAAAGCATTGCCGGATTGGGCGTCCACATTATCGGGATCAAATTTGGGGTCGAGAGCCGCGCTGTTGACAATCACATCCAGGCTGCCGAAGTGATTCACAGCGCTGGCGACCATCCCGGAAACCGAGGCGGGATCCGTGACGTTCACCTGCACCGGCAGGGCGTTGATCCCGGCATCCGTCAGAGTGCCCGCATGGGCCGCAGCCTGGGCCAGGTTAAGATCGGCGACAACCACTTTCGCGCCGGCTTCACCGAGGGCAAGAGTGAACTGCCGACCCAGCAGCCCTGCGCCTCCGGTGACCAGAGCCGTGCGGCCTTCCAAAGAGAATTTATCCATGATCGTTGTCATGAGTGATCCTTCGTAAATCAGTCGTTTTTCAGATTGATATTATACCAGCGCAAACCATCCAGGCGCGGCCCGGATGGAGAAGACACTCTATGGTGATAAAAAAATTAGAAATATAACTCTTCCCCGGTCAGGGAAGATTGGTGGACCGTTTCGGTAAGTTGGAGTGCCCGGATCCCATCGATCAGGTTACAGCGGGAGATTTC
This sequence comes from uncultured Candidatus Brevefilum sp., assembly GCA_964447265.1. Classification (GTDB taxonomy): domain Bacteria; phylum Chloroflexota; class Anaerolineae; order Anaerolineales; family Anaerolineaceae; genus Brevifilum. The sequence continues at coordinate 572 of CAYUSC010000076.1, read as the reverse complement.
CTCACCCCGCAGCAGGGCCAGGAAATGGGCCGTCTCATCCAGAAAGAGTTGGTTGCGGTCAAAACCCACTGGCGGTGAGAAGGTGTCCCAGCGATCCTCATCCACCGAATAGACCTCCGCCGCGCCCGTGGCGTTATCCCAGCGGATCAGCCCGCGCTCGAAGCCGATGTGCAAGGTATGCTCCGGCGGCCTCTGGAAGTAATCCAGATGAACGGAGCCGATCAGCCCGCTTTCAAATCGTAGTGTGATCTCGGCGACATCTTCCACATCCAATTCCAGGTCAGAGACCTTACCGGTTTTCGCCGTCAGGGAGGTGACCTCGCCAAACAGCCAGCGGACGTAATCCAACGGGTGCGAAAGCGTGTTCACCACCCCACCGCCCAGGTCCATCCGGGCGGCATAGGACCGGCGATAATCCTCCCAGGGGTGCCATCCGGGCAAATATTCGCCCCAATGTGCACGGAAGGAAAGCGGTCGCCCTAGTTTATTGGATGCGATCAATGTGCGAATTTGACCCAGGATCGGATGAAAACGGAATTGGAATCCCACTAAAACTTTCAGGTTTTGCGCCG
>CAYUSC010000075.1:0-12440 GCA_964447265.1 uncultured Candidatus Brevefilum sp. | reverse complement strand
CCGAGATTTTATCCGCCTCCTTTTGTGGATAATTGGGGAAAACCCTGCCTTGTATGGCGGATAAATTGGATGGTGGGGAAAACCGGCGATTTTATCCCGAATCTATCAAGAATCGGAACCAGGATTCATGGAATATTTGAGCGAGTTATCCACACTTCGGGTAAGTTATCCACAGTTTTCAGGCTTTTATCCACAGCCTGACTCGGTTCTTGCAGTTGTAAACGAAGTCCTCAGATAATTCATCTGAGGACATTTATGATCGATTTTGGGTGTTGTAAAACGTTCTGGCTTGAGAGATCTATTCTGTCAGCTTCAATTGTCAGGGCGATCAGACGTAAGTATTTGCCCAGGTCTCCAGTACCAGTTCCACATTATCCAGGAAGGCATCGAGCGCTTCGGCTTTTTGATCGAGGTGTTCTTTGTTCAATTGCAGGGCGTCCAGACAATCCAGCCAGGCTTCGGAAGGAGGGGTTGATACTGCGCTGTTCAAATCCGTCCAAGCCTTCAGGAGCGGCCAGAGAGCCTCTTCCGGGGCTTCACCCAGCATCAGCGCACGGATGGCATTCAGATAATAGGCATGGCGGCAGGGGTGCAGGTCCACGGGGAGCGGCTGTCCGGCGGCTTTGGTAAGCTCCCCATCAAAAGCCGCAGTCCAGTCACGCAGCTGTTCCTGGGTCACCTCAAGATTTCCCAACAAGCCGATGAAATCCGCCAGGACGGCTGGCGCACCTAAGGTCAGGGCTTGCTCCCGGAAGTTGACCAGGAAACGGCGGGTGGTGAGCGGTGGGCCGATCAGTCCCGCCACGGCGTTCGCCGCCAGGGCGAGGATATTCAGCGATTGTTGGATCCAAAGGACTTGTGACTTCGGCGCTGATTTGAGAAGTTTCATCCAATTCTCGCGGGCTGCAGCTAACTGTAAGTTGGATCTGGCCAGGACGTTTTCCGCGGATTGGAAATCCGCACTGACACCGGCCTGAATGAATTCAAACCAGTGGTTGGTGTCATGGAGCATGATTTTGGGCTGTGTCAGGGGGTAGCCCAGCCAGGGATCCTGGCGCAGCTTGCGATGCGGCTCATAAGCGTCCTTGAGGACGTGTTGAATATCCAGGGAAACTTCCGGAGTGATAGCCTCCACCTCGCGCTCAGTTGTGATTTGATAACGGTGGATCAGGACGATGTCAATATCGGCCGCCCCGCCCAAAAGGGCTTCATCGGTCAGGATAGAGCCTGTCAGATAGGCGGCGTGGATATCCGGTTCGTTCCTGCTGCGCGTCTTGACGGCATCAAGGGCAAACTTATGAAGCAGATCATCTGTTAAACGCATAGATCCTCCCCTCGAACTATAGATTGATCGGCAGGTTTTCCTGGAATGGAGCCATCTTGAGTGCCTGGCGGATGCGTTGCTCAACCCAATCCAGATCTTCCTTGTTCCGGACAAAATCCAGTTGGTTGGTGTTGATGGTCAGCACGTTGCCGGTTGAGTAATTGGCGAAATGTGTTTCGTAAGTCTGATTCAAGGTCGCAATATAATTCACGTCCATCTGGCGTTCATAGGGACGGTCCCTCTGCGCAATTCGCTGCATCAGGATGTCGTTATCCGCCTTTAGAAAAACGATCAGATCCGGGCGAGTGATCTTCTCGGCCAGCGCTTCATGAACCCGATAATACATTTCCAGTTCGTCGCCTTCCAGGTTGACCGCTGCAAAAAGAGGGTCTTTATCAAAGGTGTAGTCGGAGAGCAGCCAGGGGTTGGTTGCCAGGGCTTCCCGGACGCCTTTGCGCTGTTGGTGATAGCGGCTCAGCAGGAAGAAGATTTGGGTCTGGAAGGCATAACGGGCTCGATCGCCATAGAAATCGCTGAGGAATGGATTCTCCTCAAAGATTTCCAGCAAGAGTTCCGCTTCAAAATTGGCTTGTAATAACCGGGCTAGGGTGGTTTTCCCCACGCCAATGACGCCTTCAATGGCAATATACATATGCGCTCCAGGTCAAAGATCTAGTGGATATACTTATACCATAGGTCGCACGCCTCCAAGAGTAAATTTTAACATTTTTGTCGCATTTGAGCATTGAAGAAGGTAAAATCAAGGCAGTTGGAACCAAAAAAGGATATCAATGACCCCATCTGTGCCTCAGCCCAGCCAAAAGAATAACCACATCAAGTTCATCATCGGCGGCGTGATGCTGGTTGCCGTGGTGATATTTATGGTCATCAGCGCCACCCGAGAGACGGCGCAGTTCTTTTTGACGGTAAGCGAACTTCAAAATGCTGAACGGGATTATTCGGGAGAAAACCTGAGAGTCTCCGGCGCTGTGATTGGTGACAGCATTCGCTATGACTCAGCCTCAAATCTGCTGCATTTCACTATCGCTGATATTCCCACCGATGATGACGAAATCGCAGCTTTGGGTGGGCTGGAGGCTGTCCTGCATGATGCGGCAATTGATCCCAACGCAGCCCGGTTGGCGGTGGTCTACAGCGGCGCCAAACCGGATATGCTCAAGGATGAAGCGCAGGCGATCCTGACGGGTTCGATCCAGGCGGACGGCACTTTCCTGGCGGAGGAGATTTTGCTCAAGTGCCCTTCCAAGTATGAAGAAGCGCTGCCGGAGCAGGTCGTCACCGCTGAGCCATAAGGACTAACAATCCGTTGAGAAAGGTCTTGTATTGACGGGGGGCATTAAATTCGGATAAAATAAATCATATTAAAAGCTCGTTTATCCAAATGATAGAAAAGGGAATATGATGGTCTCAAATTTAGGGTATTTTTTCGCGTTGTTCTCGCAACAGGAGCCGGATTACTTCTCCGGCGCATTGATTGTCCTGGTCAGCCTTTTCAGCTTTATTATGGCCGTCATCAGTCTGGTGGCCTCATGGAAGATCTTCGTCAAGGCCGGTCAGCCGGGTTGGGCGGTTCTGATCCCGATTTATAACATTTTTGTCCTGCTGGAAATTGTCGGGCGTCCTACATGGTGGCTGCTCCTGATGCTCATTCCTTTTGTCAATATCATTGCCAGTATTATCCTGACTTTTGATCTGGCCGCCTCATTTGGCAAGGGCACAGGATTTGGCTTTGGCCTGCTGTTCCTGAGCTTTATCTTCATGCTGATCCTGGCTTTTGGTGACGCACGATATGTGGGTCCCGTAGCCGCAGCGCCAACTGTTTAATTTTTCGGAAGGGAAAAAGTCCTGGGGATCAACCTCAGGACTTTTGAATTTAAGGTCAAGGGGGAATTTCGTTTAGTGCCAGCCGGAAATGAGCGAGATCTGCCCATTCTCGATGGCACTTAATTCGGGGGTTACTGGGTTCAGCTCCGGGGCGGTTTCCATGGGGCCGGCGATTTGGGCCAGGGCCGCCAGGCTGGCTTTCAGGATTGAAAACCCGGTGTCCTGATTGATATAAGTCAATAAATCGGTGGTGAGGTGATACTGGTAGTTGCGGTCCGTCAAGCCGCAGACGCCATCGGCCTGATAGGAGAAATTCTCGATCACCATCACGGCGGGGATTCCGTTCATCCAAAAAGCGTTGTGGTCAGAGTAGGTGTAGGCGCTTGAATCCGCGATCAGGTCAAAACGCAGGTCCAGGCCGTATACCTCAATCACACTCGCCAGGCACTCCCCGATATCCTCCGAGCCGGGCAGGACGCCGGCATGGACTTCAAAACAGCGATCGTTGTCCCAATCGAAGCCGAACATATCGAGGTTGATCACGGCCTGGATCTGCGGCAGCCAATCCGCATAGTCTTCAACGAAATATTCGCTCCCCCGCCGGGATTGTTCCTCGCCGCTGAACCAGATCAGGTTGATCGTGCGGGCAAAATGGGCGTTGCGCAGCAAATAGGCCGTTTCCAGCAGCCCGGCCGCCCCTGTGCCGTTATCATCCGCGCCAGGGGCCAGGGTTGTCTCCTGATCGGACATGCTGTCCAGATGGGCGACGAGTAAAACCCGCTCATCTTTCAGTTCCGGGTCTTCGCCGGGAAATGTCAGGATCAGATTTTTCCAATTCCGCTCCTGATGTTTTTCGCTGTAGGGGAAGTCATAGGTGTGGATCACAAAATCCGTGTTTTCGCTGAAGCCCATCTTTTCCAGTTCAGCGATCAGATAATCAAAGGCGCTGGGCTTGTAGCCCGGTTCAAAGAGGATCGTGCTGCTGCGGGAGGTGATCACCCCTTCGCCGTCTGCTGTCTGGATGGGCGCCGCGCCGGAAAGCTCCGCGATCCACTGAACCCAGCGGGCCTGGCTGGCCTGATCCAGCCAGGCGGCGACCAGCGGGTCATAGCCGCACTGGCAGTCCAGATTGGGCGGGACGACCAGGGTGGCAAGGATGATGGCTATGACGGAAAAGGTCTGGATGATTCTCACAATACCTTATTTTACCGGTTCTGCGATGGTCGCAACAGTCAGGAGGGCCGCCTGAGCGATATCAAAAGCGGTGTCGACATTGATCTCAGAAACCAAATCCCCGGTGGTGTGATAATTGGGATTCCGATCAATTTCACCGCAGCCCAGGTGTTCATCCTGGGTGATGAAGTTTTCCAGAACAAGCACTGCGCCTACATCAGCGCTCCAAAATGGGGAATGGTCCGAAGCGCTGACGGCATTGAGAGTCAGGTAGTCATAGCTCAGGTTCAGGTCGTAGGCGTCAATGACATCCGTCAGACAGGTCCCCAGCAAATTGGATTCCGCCAGGCCGCCGACATGAAGCTCAAAACAGCGGTCATTATCGGCGTCATAGCCGAACATGTCCAGGTTGACCACTCCCACAATGTTATCCATTTCATTCGCATGCATGGCGGTATAGGCCAGGCTGCCGTGCAGGCCGCGCTCTTCACCGCTGAAAAAGACGATCTTGATCGTGCGCTTGAAGGGTTGATCTTTGAAAATCCGGGCAGCTTCCAGCAGGGTGGCCACGCCGGTGGCGTTATCGTCCGCCCCGGGGGCGGTCCCTTCCGGGGCGCTGGCGGTGATGCTGTCCAGGTGGGCGGTCAGCAGGATTTCCTGACCGGCCAGTTCGGGGTCGGTGCCCGGGATGACCGCGATCAGATTCTGCCAGGGTGTTTCCGTTTCGTAATCAACAGGCATATATTCTTCCGCAAACAGGGTGACCTGGTCTTCGTAGCCCCAGAGGGCCAGTTGGTCATGCACGAACTCAAAAGCGCGGGCGTCGGGGTCTCCATTAAAGAGGCTTTCCGTATAGCGGGTCTTGATGGTGTAGGTCTCGCCGTTGATCTCCACCGGCTTGGCGCCGGACAACAGCTCAATCCAATTGAGCCAGCTTTCGGAATCGAATTCTGACTGCAGGGCTTCCACCGACGGGTCGAAGGCACAGACGTAATCGGCTGCGGCTGAATCAACAATTGTTTTCGAGGTTGGGGTGCTGACCGCGACGGGTAGGTCAGTTGCCTCGGTCAGGACTGTCCCGGAGGGTTCATCCTGGACTGTTTCGGTTTCGTTTCGACTGATGAGGGTGGTGATTAAATCCGTCTGACTGACAACGAACACCAGAACCAGCGCCAGAAGGGTCAGTCCTGCAATAATAAATAAAATTTTCCTGCGAACCGTCATAGTCTGCACCTTTTAATTTGAGAGGGATTTCCGGGTGGCTGGATGGGCTGGTGAATAATTTCTATCCTATGCTGCCATTATACTTGCCGGCACTTCCAATTTGATAATACCCCGGAAGGGTTTAACCTCGGGGGCAATTTCGGAGGGTTGAGATGGGTAAGGAGGAATGATTCTAGGGTATCAGCGGCCAGAGCCAGGGCACCATCACGATGGCAATCGCGAAGACCAGGAGGGTCAGCAGGGACCCCACTTTGACGAAGTCAAAGAAGCGGTAATTGCCGGGGCCATAGACCATCAGACAGGCGGGTTCCAGCGGGGTGATGAAGGAGCAGCTTGCGCCAACCGCGATCATCACGGCAAAAGCGCGCGGGTTCAGACCCAACTGAGTGGCGGTTTGAATGGCGATGGGAATGACAACCACTGCGGCGGCCTGATTGGACATGGGCTGGGTCAGCAGCAGGGAAAGGAAGAAGAAAGCCGCCAGCAGCAGGATGGGATGCGTCGCGCCAACCAGTGTGACGATCTGTTCCGCCACCAGATGAGCCAGTCCGGAGACTTCCATTGCCTGCCCCAGGGCAAGCATGGTGGAGATCAACAGCCAGATATTCCAGTTCACCCGCCGGTAAGCCTCAGTGGGGGTAATGCAGCGCGTAACGAATGCCGTCAGCGCCCCCAACATGACGGCGACGGGCAGCGAAAGCACATTGAAGGACACCAGAGCAATGACCCCGGCAAAGATGAAGAGGGCTGCCGGCGCTTTTTCGGTCTCAGGCATCAGGTCCAGTTTGGCGGAAACGACCCGGAAGTTGTTGTTTTCACTCAGCCCATTCAGGGTTTCCTGATCGCCTTGCAGAAGGAGTTGATCGCCCACCTGCAGCCGGGTGCGGCTGATGCGATGGTGGATGGTCTCGCCCTTGCGGTTGATCCCGAGTACTTGCATGCCATAGCGGTCTCGGAAATTGACGCCCCAGAGGGTCCGGCCGACCAGAGGCGAACCGGGTAGCAGGATCACTTCCGCCATCGGAAGCACGGTGCTTAGGGTTTGATCGGGAAATTCGCCCGTGAAGGTTACGACATTATGATTCTTCAAATTGAGAAGGTTGTCCCGTTGACCTTCGACCAGCAACTTGTCGCCGGTAGCCAGGACGGTGTAAGCTCGGGGTTCAATTGTCTGCCCGGTGGGCTTGACGATCCGCAGTACGGTCAGGTCAAATTCCTTACCCAGGGCAACCTCATCCAGGGTTTTGCCCAGCCAGGGCGATTCATCGGTCACTTCAAATTCGGAACAGTAGGGCAGAATTTCTTTTTGAATGTCGGTATCCTCGGCATCGCGCACGGGGATCAGATGGCGGCCGATGAAGAACATATAAACCAGACCGACAACCAGAATTGGCAGGCCCACAGGAGTCAGTTCAAACATGCCCAGGGGTTCCAGACCATATTGGGTCATCAGCCCGCTGACCACCACGTTGGTGGAGGTGCCAACCAGGGTGACCGAACTGGCCAGAATAGTCGCGAAGGCCAAGGGCATCAATAATCTGGAGGGGTGGATTTTGAGGCGGCGGGAAAGGCCGATGGTCATCGGCACGAAAAATGCAGCCGTGGCGGTATTGGAAATGAACGCGCTCATCACGCCGGCTGTGGACATCATCAGCCAATAGAGCCGGTTCTGGCTTTCACCCACCGAGCGCAGGATCCGCCGGGCCATCAATTGCACCACACCGGTTCGCACCAGCGCAGCCGTCAGGATCAGGAGGCCCAGAATCATGATGGCGGTGTCGCTGCCGAATCCCCGGAAGGCCTGTTCGGGCGTCAGGATACCCAGCAGGATTAAAGCGAGCATGGCAGCCAAAGAGACAACATCGGCCGGAACGGTTTCAATTGAAAAGAGGATTAGGGCTGCAATTATGATGAAGATCAGCAGGGCGATCTGAAGGGTCATGCCAACGCCATTCTATGGATGGGTAAGTATTTCCAATTATATATGGAAAATGTCGGTGTCAATACCATTGGCCGGAACCTTTAAACTGTACGGATCGTCTATGGGTGGAGGCGATTCTCCCGGAATGCGCCTGCTTTCGACTTTTAAGTGCCCTGGAGTATAATCTGGTTCAAGGATGAACAAAAAAATGACTGAAAAAGCCGAATTACCGGTAATTGTAAAGCTTGCCCTGGCCATAGTTGCCAGCCTGGTACTCTTTGGAGGATTGGCTGTGATCACCCTGGTGGGTTTCCAGGTGGTTTATGCCGACCGAATTTTTCCCGGTGTGAGTGTGGCGGGCATTGACCTTTCCGGCCTCAAAGAAGATGAGGCCTATCAAAAGCTGGTTGATGATTTACCATTTACCTATGACGGTCAAATTCAACTAACCTATCAGGATCAGGTCTGGACGGTACGCCCAATTGACCTGGGATACCTGGTGGACCCGACCGCCACCGCGCAGGCTGCTTTGGGCGTGGGGCGCGATCATTGGCTGGGCCGGGACTTGCTCGATCAGGGCAAGGCCTGGTTTAGGGGTGTGCAACTGGCGCCTGTGGTTTATTATGATGAACGAATTGCCGAGCTTTACCTGAAAGAACTGGCCGCCGAAATTGATGCGCCGATGATTGAGGCTGCTTTAGAGTTGGATAATACCGAAGTGGTGATTCAGAACGGCCAGATCGGCCGTCAGGTCGAGATCGATCAATCCCTCCAGCTCCTTGGAACGGTTCTTTCCACCCTGCAGGATGCCGTTGTGCCCCTGGTGGTAAATGAAGAGGAACCGCTGATTCTGGATGCCAGCGCCCAGGGTGAGATTGCCCGTGAGATCCTGAGCGCACCGCTGGTGCTGACGGGGTCGGGCGGCGACGAATCCTGGACCATCTCAGCGGAAGACCTGGCGGACATGCTCGTGATCCGGCAGGTGGAAGATGGCGAGGTTGGCGCCACGGAATTTGAGATCGGCATTAATTCCGAGGCTTTTAATCTTTACCTTTCCAGCTTTGCTCCCGAACTGCATCGGGACCCCGAAAACACCCGCTTCATGTTCAACGATGATACGCTGCTGTTGGAAGTGGTTGAGTCGGCCGTGATCGGCCGCGACCTGAATGTGGACGCTTCAATTGAGGCGATCAATGCCGGGCTGAAAGCCGGCGAACACACCATCGCCCTGCAGTTTGATACCCTTAATCCGGCTGTGACGGATGACATGACGGGTGAGGAACTCGGGATCACCGAATTGATCCGCAAGGAAACCTCATTCTTCTACGGCTCCGATGCAGCCCGTGTCCAGAATATTGAGACGGCCTCCGCCCAGTTCTATGGGCTGCTGGTGGCGCCCGGGGAGACTTTCTCCATGGTTGATGCGCTGGGCGATATCAGTCTGGAAAACGGTTATGCAGAAGCTTTGATCATCTATGGTGACCAGACCATTCAGGGCGTGGGCGGCGGCGTTTGCCAGGTCAGCTCAACGCTCTTCCGGGCGGCGTTTATGTATGGCTATCCGATTGTGGAACGCCATGCCCATGCCTACCGGGTGGGCTATTATGAATATGATGAGACTGGCGTGAAGAACCCCAATTATATTGGGCTGGACGCCACGGTCTATGTCCCGATTGTGGATTTGAAGTTCACAAATGATTCGCCCTATTGGCTGCTGATGGAGACATACGTCTATCGGGGAAGTCAATCGCTGGTCTGGAAGTTCTATTCCACCAGTGACGGCCGCACCGTGGATTGGGACACCACCGGGTTGGTTAATATCATCAAACAGCCCGACCCCTTGTTCCGAGAGAATGAAGATCTGGCGGAGAATGAAGTTAAAAAGGTGGATTACGGTGTTGACGGCGGTGATGTGACGATTGCCCGCACGGTTTTCAAAGATGGCGAAGTGTATTTCACCGATACGTTCTACACCCATTTCCAGGCCTGGCAGGAAGTTTGGGAATATGGCCCCGGTACGAAGAATCCTGAAGATCTCGTTCACTAAGCCTGCTATGGTACAATAAACGCGCTTGACCCCCTGCGAATTCAGGGGTATGAAATATGAGTTGAAGAGTGCAAAATCACCCCGATCAGATGACGGGTAAGCTCTGGAGGTTTGATGGTCAGCAAAGATTTACTTGATATGCTTCGATGCCCGAACTGTGTTCAGGAGAAAGACGGCTTGCTCGAGTATTATCGGGATAGCTGGTTGATCTGCCAGGATTGCGGCCGGAAATATCCCATTGTGGATGATATACCGGTGATGCTGATCGATGAAGGCGATAAGTGGATGGACACCGCCAGGGAAGACCTGCCGGTGCCGCCCCCTTCGATGGATTAATATTCCCACGAAAAGGATAATATGAATTCGGAAAGTGCTCTTTTGCGCGCATGGCGCTGAAGCGTTCCGGTTCATTGTTGAACAACGATGAAGAAATTTTTTAACAAACTGTCTGCGAGTTTTCCCAAGGACTGGCCTACCCGGATCATCCTGATCCTGATTTTGGTCCTGTCGGTTGTCGGCGCTTATTTTGGCTATCGGCTGACCCGGAATTTGGTCTCCACCAATAACACCTTTTCCCTGCCCGGCGACCCGGTGATCTCGGATAAGCCGGCAGAAGGGGAAGATCTGACGGATGCCACGCCGGAACCCACCGAAGTGCTGCAAGCGGCGCTGCCCACTCCGGAACCCTGGGATGGCGTCAGCCGGGTGACCATTCTGGTGATGGGGTTGGACTATCGTGACTGGTCGGCGGGAGAGATCCCGCATTCCGACACAATGATCCTCTTCACCATGGATCCCCTGAACCAGACCGCGGCGATCGTCTCAATTCCCCGCGATATCTGGGTGAGTGTCCCCGGTTATGATTACGAAAAAATCAATACCGCTTACTACCTTGGCGAGCTGAATAACCTGCCCGGCGGCGGTGCGGCTCTGGCTGCCCGGACGGTTGAAGAATTTCTTGGAATCCCCATAGACTATTACGCCCAGATCGACTTCCAGGCTTTCATTGATTTCATCGATGATATCCAGGGTGTTCGGCTGGACATCAAAGAACCCATCACGCTGGACCGGTTGGGCAAATGGAACACGGTCACTTTGGAACCGGGCGTCATCACCCTGCCCGGCGATTATGCGCTGGCTTATGTCCGCACCCGCTATACCGAAGGCGGTGACTTTGACCGGGCGGCCCGCCAACAGGAAGTGATCATGGCGATCCGGGATCGCATTCTGGAATTTGATATGCTGCCCAATCTGGTGGCCAATGCGCCGCAGATTTATGAAGACCTTTCCGGCGGGATCAATACCAATATGAACCTGAGCCAGGTGATCAAGCTGGCCTGGTCGGCGATGGATATTGACCGGGAAAACATCCAGCAGGTGATCATCAGCAATGAATACATCACGCTGGGGAAATCCCCGACAGGGCTGGATATTCTGATCCCCATTCCGGATAAGATTCGCCTGCTGCGGGATGAGATCTTTGATTCGGGTGGAGCGATTGGCCCCGTTGCCCAAGGCGACTTGCTCGCTCTGGTGGCGGAGGAGAATGCCCGGGTATCCGTGCGAAACGGGTCCTATTTGGGCGGTCTGGCCGCCACGACGGCTGAGTGGATGAGAGGGCAGGGCATCAATGTGGTGGAAGAAACCAACGCGGATTATTCGGTCTATTCCAGCATCACCGTCTATAACGCCACCCCCTATGCCCTCAAGTGGCTTTCGCAGACGATGGGCGTTACGTCCAATATGATCACCTATGCCTATGACCCGAATGCCTCGGTGGATTTGGTGGTGGTTTTGGGGGATGATTGGGCGGGCAATAACCCGATGGAATAAAGATTGTAATTACACAAAGGCCGCTCCTGAAAGGGCGGCCTTTTTTGATTCCTTGACGAAGGGTAACAAGTTTACGGGGAGAGAAAACCAAATCGTTAGAGTTTTGTAAAAACCAGTTTGTTTTGCTTGACTCCGATTTTTAATTAAGATATATTTAGCTAGCTAAATATTATTTTGCTAATTATTAATTTAGGATGTCCTATGGATAAAGAAATTTACGACAGTCTCGACTTTCTGCTCCACCGGGTGATCCTGGCCCACCGGGGCCTGGTCCGGCACAAGATGGAGGAACTGGGCCTGCACCGCGGCCAGCCCCCTGTTCTGTTTGCCCTGCAGGAGCGTGATGGCATCCCCAATTCGGAGATGGCGGAATTCCTGCGGATCACCCCGGCGACGCTGACCAATAAGGTCAAGCGTATGGAAAAGGCCGGGTTGGTGGTCCGCCGCCGCGACCCGGAGGATGAACGCGTCAGCCGGATCTATATGACAGAAAAGGGTCAGGGGATCATGGCGGAACTGCATCGCTCCGTCCTGGAGCGCGAGGATATCCTGCTGACCGGTTTTTCGGAAGGGGAAACTGAAACATTAAAAGCCCAGCTACGGCGGGTATTGGATAACATCGAAAGTTGTGACCACCCTTCGCATCGATGAACCGGATTGTTATTTGAATAGTGGTTAAGGAGCAGTGCATTGGAGAGTATTCGTAAAATCAACCCCCTGCTGAAAAAATATCGCTGGCAGATTCTGATCGCTATCACCGCGATGCTGATCATGTCAATGACGGACCTGCTGGTACCCCGCCAGATTGAAACGATCATTGATAAAGGGATTGCCAACAATGATCTGTCGGTTGTCCTTCGTTCGTCTTTGTTGATGATCGGCTTATCGGTGCTCAGCATGGGTCTGGCGTTCGTCAACACCTTCCTGTCCATGCGGGTATCGGAAGGCTTTGCGGCGGATCTGCGCTCAAAGTTATTCAGCAATATCCAAACCTTTTCATTCGCCAATCTCGATAAGTTGCAGACCAGTGAACTATTGGTGCGGATGACCAGCGACGTGAATATCGTCAAGAC
>CAYUSC010000074.1:0-12554 GCA_964447265.1 uncultured Candidatus Brevefilum sp. | reverse complement strand
GATATGCGCCGGAGGGCACCGTATTGGTATAGACCACATCCGAGTAGAAACGGATATTGGGGTCCTTGCGATATTCGCCGTCACCGACATAAATCGCCATTGCCTTGTGTCCGGTGTTCCCGGCAACAGTCAGCGCATGGCAGCCATAGGCGCCGGTGTCGCTCAGGCAGTACATCTCATTGGCTGTGATCGTGCCGTCATTCTTGAGGCCGGTTTTCAAATGGATTCGCATCGGATGGCGTGTCCGCGCCCCAACGAACTCCTCTTCACGGGTCATTTCATAAAGCACCGGCTTACCGGTCGCAATGGTGAGGTGGGCAGCAACATCTTCCACCAGCACTTCCTGCTTGCCGCCAAAACCGCCGCCAATCCGGGGTTTGATCACCCGAATCCGCTTGATTGGCAGGTCCAAAACCGGGGCAAGCTGCCGCCGGACGTGGAAGGGTACCTGCGTGCTGGTGGTGATCACCAGGCGGTCATCCTCATCCCAATAGGTCAAAACGACATGAGGCTCGATATGAGCTTGCTGGACTTTGGGGACATCGTAATCCCCTTCAAAGATACGGTCCGCTTCGGCAAAGCCCTTATCAACATCGCCAATATCGATCCGGATCTCCGCGGCAAGGTTGCGTGTGGGGTCTGAATCGGCGAAATTCACATATTCCGGCTCGTCATGGATCAGCGGTGCGCCCTCATTCATCGCCTGGGAGGGATCCAAGAGGGGTTCCAACACTTCATATTCAACATCAATCAAATCCAGGGCGGCTTCAGCGATAGCGACCGATTCGGCAGCTACGAAAGCCACCCGGTCACCCACGAAACGCACCTTGTGATCCAGCGAGAAGGAATCCAACGGTCCCGGAATGGGATGCGATTGCCCGGCTGTCGAATAGGCCACCCGCGGCAGGTCTTTCCAGGTCAGCACAGCGACAACACCCGGCAGGGCTTCCGCCCGGGAGGTATCAATATTCTTGATTTCCGCATGAGCATAGGGACTGCGCAGCACTTTGGCGTAGAGCATATCCCGCTTCTCAAAATCGGCGGTAAAAACCGGCTTCCCCTGTACCAGCTTGACCGCATCCACCTTGGTTTCCGCATGGCCTACGGTCTTCATCGCGTTATGGGGATCCACGATCTTCAATTTCGGGAGGATCTTGGTCTCCGTTAAAACATCCTTGCCATTGGTCACCGGCATTCCGCCATCATTGGGTTCATCCGAAGGTCTCAGCGCTTCTGTAACATCAATCGGCCCATTCACCGGCAAAACTTCCTCACCGCGCAGAATGGCCGCGGCTCTCAAGACGGCCTGAACCGGTTTGACATAACCGGTGCACCGGCAAAGCACGCCTGAAAGCGCGTTCCGCACCTGTTCCTGATCGGGATTAGGGTTCCGGTCCAGCAGTGCTTTGGCGGTCAGCACCATTGCCGGCGTGCAATAGCCGCACTGGATCGCGCCGACTTCGACAAAAGCTTGCTGAATGACACTCAGGCCTTCCGTCTTCTTCCAGCCGTGATCGGGGTGTTCCCCTTCGGCTTCCACAGTCTGGATCTGGTGGCCCTCTGCCTGGACCGTCAGCATCGTGCAGGAGTTGACCGATCGCCCATCAAAAAGGATCGTGCAGGCGCCGCATTCACCGTGCTCGCAGCCGCCGCTTTTAATGCTGAAGAAGCCCAGTTTGCGCAGAGTATCCAAAAGGCGTTCATAGGGATCGACTCGTAAAGGAAATTCCTGTCCGTTAATCGTCAGGGTCACATTCATTTCATGCCTCGCTTTCCATAAGCGCGTCAATCCGATCCAGACACCGCAATGCCAGCCTGGAAGCAACTTCCCGGCGGTATACGGCTGTTGCCCATTGATCCTCCGCCTCGTAATAGGCATCCCGGGCGGCGACATCCGCGCCCTGGTCTTCCGGCCCATCCATGGCGACGATCGGCGCCTGGCCATAACCACCCAAAGCAATTCGGGTTCTGCCGGAATCCCATTTAGCAGCAGCCACGATCAGGGTTGGGCGGTCTTTCGGCGAGCGAGCCACATATTCGAATACGACATGAGTCCGCAACCACCATTCAGCTTCTGTCATCAACACACCGGGCTTTTCCTCATCCCGCAATGGCAGCCAGTTGCCCATCCGCACCCGGTTGCCATCCGGCTCCCAGGTCAGGGTAGTGTCCAGAGCCAGCAAAACGGTGGACAAAGCCGAACGGGCATCACTGCTCACCAGCCAGCCGCCGAGGGTGGCCATATTACGGATATTCAGCGAAGCATCCAGCAGAATGGCATCTTTGATCGCGTTATTCACATCAGGATGTTCCACCAATTGGCTCAGTCGGACCATTGCGCCTGCCGCAATCCTTTGCCCCCGAGCCTGCACTTCATCCAGACCGATATCCTGCAGATCAACCACACCGGGAACATCTCCCTGGTGACGGCTCAGAAATGTCCCGCCACCAAGTGGTCTCAGGGCATTGCCCTCATCTTTCAATAATTGAACGGCCTCTGTAACCGAGCCAGGCCGGAAATACTCCTTGATCATCAGTCCTCCTTATCAGGATAAACTCGCCATCCCATCTCTTCCAGATCGCTTTCCTTGAACTGGCCGTCGGGGATATCCACCAGCACCAATTCCGCCTCAGCCAGGATTTCTCCATCGCCATTTCGGATTTCCGCATGCGCCTTGGATACTCTCCCCTTTCGCTCACCGGCAACACCGATCACTTCCAAAGGCGTTTCGGATGGGACAGGTTTGCGATAGCGGACATTGAGCTGCGCGGTGACCATGAAGCGAGTTGGATCTTCCATCAGAGCGCGTCCACCGGTTTCATCCAGAATGGCTGCTAATATGCCGCCATGGACCACACCGGGGTAGCCCTCAAAATGAGCTGGGATGTTGATTTCCGTCCGAACCAGGCCGGGTTCAGTCGTGAAGAAATCCAATTTCAATCCAACCGGATTTTCCCGGCCGCAGATGAAACAGTGCGATGAGCCTGGTTGTTTCCTGACCATATTATTTGGTCGCGAAAGTATCGATCAGGACTTTGACGTTCCCGCCCACCGGATACAGCACCGGGCAGGTCGCACCGTTGTCAATGTATTCCTGCACTTTGGCGCGGGCTTCATCGGGCGTCCCTGAGGCAGTGATCTTGTGAATTAAGTCATCCGGCACCAGATGTTTGGCTTTTTGGATCTGTTCGTGGGTGGCGGGCCAGCCCAGGATCGATTGGATCTCGTGGACAATATCCATTGAAACGCCGGAAGCCTTGGCGATATGGGGTTGCTGAGCCATGTATTGGGTCAGCAGTTCACGGGTGGTATCACGGGCTTTGTCGCCATCCTCATCCACCGAACACACAACGAGCTGCGGGCGATCCAGGTCTTCCAGTTTTCGGCCGGATTCCTTCAAACCAATTTTGAGTTGTTCAATCGCAATTTCGTTATAGGAAGGAGCGACACAGTAATTCAGTAATGCGCCGTCAGCGATCTTGCCGGTCAGTTCGAGCATCTTGGGGCCGGTTGCGCCGATATAGATCGGCACGTTGCGGGGTTCCCGGCGTCCATGCACCACATCCAATTCAATGCCATTGACATGCACGAATTCGCCGTCAAAGCTCACCCGCTCCATATTGAGCAGCCGCCGCATGGTGAGCACGGTCTCTTCCATCGCGGTCAGTGGGTTCTTGCGGTCAATGCCAACGTTGCCGGCCAGCGGATCCCACCAGGCGCCAATCCCGCAGATGATTCGGTCCGGCGCAAGGTCGTCCAAAGTGAGATAAGTCGCCGCGAGCAGGCCGATATTGCGGGTCCAGTTGTTGATCACACCGGAACCAATTTTGATCTTCTCGGTGACGGCGGCATAGGCAGCCATGGGGACAATTGCATCCCGGACAAGGCGGCTTTCAGCCTGCCAGACAGCCTCAAACCCGCGATCTTCCGCGTATTTGACGTAATCCAGTCCATCCCGGAGGTCATGGGCGTCTTGTAAATAAAGGGCAACTCTCTCAATCATGGCTTCTTCCTTTTCTAGAGGTGAGGATCAAATTTCAGTAAATACCGGGATTGCCTTGGCTGAATTCAGCAAAGTGTAATCTTCCGGCAGGTCTAAGTCCAGTGCAATCCGCTCATTTTCAATAATCACAACCTGAGCCTGCTTCTCTTTGGCCAGCTCAAGATGGCGGTCAAACGATTCTTTTCCATATGAGAATGTCAGCAGGTCGGCAGGCTTGGTAAACAGTAAATTTGTGCCCTGGCGGCGCCGATCCGGGGCAATTACGATACAAGGCGGCTCGGTACGGGCATCCAGGAATTCCGACACATCCTCGGGCGTCATCAGCGGTAAATCCGCAGGGACGATCAATACACCTTCTGTGGAAAAAACTTTGGAGAACAAGGTTGCCCGGCGGAGGGCGGTATTAAGTTCCGGTGTGCCGTTCTCAGTAACCGTCCGGACTTGAAGATCACGAGCTTCGGTGAGGACATTTGAATCGCGGCTCACCACCAGGATATCGGTGATCGCGTCAACTTGTTTTAATATTTCAATTGTGTGGACAAATAACTGGTGGTTAAGGTGAGCACGTTCATCTTCGGATAAAATTTCAGAAAGTCGGGATTTCCCCCGGCGGAGAGGTTTAACTGGAACGATTGCCCAAAGGCTCATGTGGTCATTGGCTCCTATTGAGGACCATCTCACCAAAGGCCAGGACTTCTTTGGCCAGGCGGGAACGGTCTGGTCTATCCTTCATTATAATATCAGTTACAACAGGAATTATACGCCAACGCTGAATTTTTTCCAATTCCGAGGCGTCGATTGTGTCAAAAATGAAACCGGTCAGAAAATCTCTGTAATGATTGGCCACAGCTGAGGCGGAAGGTTCAAATCCCAATTCAGCATACATCTTCGCTGCCGGACCTTTCAAGGCTTTGCCGCCAATGATCGGCGAAACGGCAATGACGGGCTTCTGCCGGATGACATCCAGATAACCGGGGACGGCCAGAATCGGCGCGATGCTCACCCAGGGGTTGGAAGGCGCCAGGATCACCAGATCGGATTGCTCAATCGCAGCCAGTGCCGCATTCACTGGACGGGCATTCTCTCCACCGACAAAATCAAACCCGACCACCTCCGGCTCACACCGCTGATGAACAAAGTATTCCTGAAAGCCGAGTGCTTCACCAGCCCTCGTTTTCACAATGGTTCTAACAGGGTCATCGCTCATCGGGTAGACCGAGTGCGCTACGCCCCATTTTTGACAGAGTTCGGAGGTTATTTCTGACAGCTTTCTGCCCTGTCGCAGGGCATCGGTGCGATACAAATGAGTCGCCAGGTCCTTATCCCCCAAACGAAACCAGGCCAAACCGCCCAACACGGCCAGTGTATCGAAGCTCACCCAGGTTTCGTTCCGTAAACCCCAGCCGGTCACAGGGTTGGCCAAATCCGCAAGGGTGTAACATACCGTATCCAGGTCCGGGCT
Organism: uncultured Candidatus Brevefilum sp.; assembly: GCA_964447265.1. Taxonomy (GTDB): domain Bacteria; phylum Chloroflexota; class Anaerolineae; order Anaerolineales; family Anaerolineaceae; genus Brevifilum. The sequence continues at coordinate 7,088 of CAYUSC010000074.1, read as the reverse complement.
GATCTGCAAGCCCAGGTATTCAAAATCATCCCCGGTATTCACAATCACGCTGAGATCTTCCGGCCCCAATAACTGAGCTAACCCGTCAACCAGCTTCGCGCCGCCCACACCGCCCGCAAGAGCCACGACCTTCATGACAGATTTCCTTCAGAAGCCAGCTTAAAGACGGCCAGCGTCTCCCCCGTGCTCTGATTTTCCGATTTCACAATCGCAATCGTTTCAACTGTCGTAACGATTTCCAATGTCTCATGGACGATGGATTGCTTGGCGCAGGGTAAATTCTTCATCGTCAGGTCACGAAGCGCGAGGGTGATATGAGGCACCCATTCCTCCGGTGAATAAAAATTATTTACGCCCTTTCCATAGGGCATAATTTGGTTCCAAATGGCTTGGTGGAGTTTTTGAAGCTGGGGAGATTTAATTACAGGCAAGTACATTACAGGGCCTTCACCCTCAAAGATATCCAGACCCGATGTAAGGACATCAAATGGACTGGCCTCCTGGGTGAGGATTTCCAGAATCGGGCTGCAGCGTTCTACCTCTAAAGTCTCAGCGGAAAACCAGGTGAAATGCGGGTTGGGATAATTGAAAATCCCTTCCAGCCCGCAGCTTTGGTTCAACCGACGCCAGAGGTGCATGACCTGCACGGCCGCGGTCTCGCTCAATTCACTGATTAACGCGAACATCCGATATCACCTGAATAAATCCAACTCTTTGGCACGGATCAATTCCTGCAGGCTGCCCTCCCGTAAGGGATACGGGAAGCCGCGCACATGAACCACCGGGGTGCCTTCTGCGGCCTGGCCCATCATCAACGAAGCCGCTGCCGCCAGTTCATCTCCGGCGCCCACCAGGGTCGCCCGCAGGTGATAATCAAAAAGATCCGCCTCGCCGCGCATATCCACCAACCCTGGCATACCGGAAAGGCCAATCGTCACGCCTACGGTGCCATTCCGCCAGGCGCGGCCATGCGAATCGATGATCTGAACGCCAATCCGGCAGCCGCATTCAGCTTCAAGCGCTTGGCGGATTTTCTCCGCCGAGAGGTCCGGATTTTCCGGCAGAAGCAGCACCCAATCTTTCGGCTCCCCCCAGGACCCCTCCACATTGGAATGGTCGATCCCGGCATTAGCGCTGACAAAACCCAATTTATGTTCCACAATGATCAGGTTTTCCCGGGTGCGCAAAACCTCATTGCTCTCCGATAGGATCAGTTCCAGCAGGCGCGGGTCTTTACCTGTGATTTCCGCATAGTGCAGCGCTTCTTCGCCGGGTTTGACCAGGGTGAGGTTCTTCATCCGCCCTTCAGCCTTGGAAACGATCTTCTGGGCCAGGACGAGGATATCCCCATCCTCCAGTCTGATCTCCTGTACATTTAGTGAATCCATGATCAGCCGCGCCAGGTCATCGGCGGGCTGAACCATGGGGATATATTGTAATGGGGTAAGCGTCAGGGGCATTCTAGTCTTGCTCGGATATCCCGGTGATCCGGATGCCGGAGGCTTTGACCTTATGCTGAACGTTCAAGCCGATCAACACCGAGGTCATGCCTTCAACCACAACGGCATTTTCAATCGGGCCGGCATCCCAGCCCTTCAGCCCGGTATCAGCCACCAGACCGATGACAACCTCACGGGCGGCTTTGGACTTCCCGCAGACCAGCACATCGCAGTCCACATCCTCGTCCTTGTTCATCAAACGCTCGTAAGAAATATTCTGAAAAGCATCCACAACCATACAGGTTTCGCCCAGAATCTCCTGCGCTTCCTGAGCCACGGACCCCGCGGGCGGCATTTGCACTTTGGTCACCTTGGGCGGCACGATCGGCACAACCACATCAATCACGATCTTGCCATCCAGAACATCCTTGAGACCTTCCAGGGTGGGACGGTGGGCGGAATAAGGAACCGTAACAACGGCAATATCACAGGCAGACACAGCGGCGGGATTTTCCATCCCTTCCAACCGATCGCCGCTTTCATCCAATAATGCTTTCAATTCATCAACTGCACTCTGAGCTTTTTCCGCCTGCCGCGAACCGATGATCACATGATGTCCGGCCTGCACCCAGCGATAAGCCAGGCCTTTGCCTTCCTTGCCTGTCCCGCCGATGATGCCAATTGTGTAAGTCTGTTTATCTTCTGTCATACCGTTATCCTAATTCTTGGTGGCGATAGTTTCGAAACGCTGCCAGGTCTCAACGGAATGCTCCATGGCCTTGCGAGCGATCTCGGCTTCGTCCAGGGTGAGAAGTTGTTTCCGATACATCAACGGCTTCCCGGCCACGATCGTGGCAGTGACCATACTCTCCTGGAAACCGAAAAGGATATGCCAGGGCAGGTTGCCGGGAGTTAGAGGCGTAAAGGGGTTATAGTCCACAAAGATCAGGTCGGCGGCTGCACCTTCCTTGAGCCAGCCCACCCGTAATCCGTCAAAGACCTCCGTCACGAGGTCGCTGTTGTTCTCCACGGCCATCTTCATCACGGTGTAGCCGTTCATCTGCTGCGGGTTGAAATGCGCCATCTTGGGCAGCAGGTATGCTTCTTTCCATTCCTGCCACATTGTATTGGAAAAGCCATCATTCCCCATTCCGACTCGGACGCCGGCTTCCAGCATCTCTTCCACCGGGGCCACACCGACCGCATTGTTCATATTGGAACGAGGTTGGTGGGTCAGCCAGGCAGCCGATTCTGCCAGATGGGCAATCTCGCGGCTGTCCAAATGGACGCCATGGGCCAGAATGGATTTAGGTCGGAGGATACCATATTCATCCAGCCGGAAGATGACCCGCTTCCCGGATTTCTCCAGGCTGTCCACCTGGTCCGCCAGGCCTTCAGCAACATGGATGTGAAAACCAATGCCATCCGGGCAAAGGTCACGCGAGCGATTTAATGTATCTGCGGAAAGGGTCAGACTGGCATGTAAACCAAAGTGCGCCCGCAAATTAGCGTCCGCCGGGTCATGCCTGGCAATCCTTTTGATGAACCGGACATTTTCCTGCATGCCCTGTTCGGCTTTTTCCATCCCGTCCCGGTCGGTGACTTCATAGCAAAGAGAGGCCCGGATACCGGCTTGATTGACCGCATCGGCAACGATATCGAGTGAACCCTCAATCGCATTCGGTGAGGCATGATGGTCAATCAGGGTTGTGGTGCCATGCTTGATGGCATCCACCAGGCAAACCAGAGCTGAGGATTTCACACCATCCTCATCCAGCGCTTTATCCAAATTCCACCAGAGTTTGTTGAGGATCTGGATAAAATTTCTGGGAGGGTTGCCGGGAATCCCCAAACCCCGGGAGAATGCGCCATAAAAATGAGTGTGGGCGCAGATATTCCCCGGCATAACATATTGCCCTTCGGCATCCAACTGGTCTTCATCCGGATAGAGTAGAATGAGTTCATCCTGGGGAGCGATCTTTTCAATGATCCCCTCCCGCACCAAAATTCCTGTTCCAACAGGCAAAATCTGGTTCTCTGTACCCCAAGTGATGATCTTACCGTTAATGATCAGCATACTTTTCCTCTCATTGGTAAGTGACAAATGATGATGGAGAAATTATAGCACAAGCACCTCTTACAACCGAAAACCTGAGATAATCTCAGGTGTCATTTTGGTGGTCGATGCTATAATCCCCTTATCTCAACAAGGCAGGTGGCCCGTGCAGCAACGTCAAGCTGATTTCAACCCGGAAGCGCTCAAAGGCCTGCAGGCATTCAACCGGCAGGCGTTTTATGATGCTCATGAGTACTTCGAGGATGCCTGGGGTTCGTCACCGCTGGAAGAACGTGAAATTTACCGGGCTTTGTTGCAGATCAGTGGGGGTTTCTATCGCCTCACGCAAGACCGTCCCGCTGCAGCGCTCAAGTTCTTTGACCGGGCGGAGGAGTGGTTATCCCCTTTCCCATCACCGTTTATGAATTTGGATGTGGACGCCCTCCGCTCGTGGTTGGCTGACCTGCTGATCGCTCTTAACGATAGCGATCCTTCCGGTGAAATCATTTCCCAACACTTCCATCTCATTGACCTTCTCGATCAGGAGGCGCTATGAAAGTCCTCATCACCGGCTTTGAACCTTTTGGCAACAGTTCAATCAACCCCAGCCAGATTCTGGTTGAAAATGCGGAGGACCACTTCCCCGGTGGTATTGAGTTGGTTAAAGCCATCCTCCCGGTTGAAAAATCGACCGGTCCCCAGGCATTAGTTGATGCTCTCCTCCGTCACCAACCGGACGATGTGATTTGTTTTGGTCTGGCGGAAGGCCGGCCGGCGATCTCTCTCGAACGAATCGCTGTAAATCTGATGGACTATCGCATGCCGGATAACGCGGGAGAAACCGTGCAGAACCAACCCGTCTTCCCCAACGGTCCGGCTGCCTACTTCAGTACACTCCCACTGCTGGCCATGCATGGCTCATTGGAAGCTCAAAATATACCGGTGGTATTATCCCTCACGGCCGGTTCCTACCTCTGCAATCAAATTTTCTACACCCTGATGCACCACCTCGCCACTCACGGGCAGAGCATCCCGGCCGGGTTTATCCACCTGCCAGCCTGTCCCGAGCAGGCTGCCCATTTCCAGAAACCCATCCCGACCATGAGCCTGGCGATGATCCGCGCTGCATTGCCAATCCTGCTGGCAGCGATGGGATCTCATTCATAAAGAGAAAGGCAGGACCTATGAACGCCATTCAACCTATCAACCAAATGGTTATCACCGAGGACACCCGCCTGGATCCGGGCACCTATTTCCTGCCCGATGGGATCATTATTGCTGAAAATGGAATAACGATTGATGGCAGCGGGGCACGCCTGATCGGGAACGGTCAATCCGGCATCGGAATCCGTCTCAACGGCTTACAGGATGTCACCCTCAAGAACCTCCAGATCAGCGGTTTTTCCCAGGGCATTCAAGCCATCGATTGCCAGGAATTGACGATCAAAAACTGCCGTTTTCGTGAATGCGGGGCCGGTCTGGGTAAATCGGTCACAGATACACCCTGGCACCCGACCGAAAATTATCCCTGCGGCATCTTCCTGGGTGGTGTCGGGAATAGCAAGCTGATCAACAACGATATTCAATGCCAATCCAACGGCCTGGTCGCGATTTCCTGTCGCGATTTAGCCGTGAAAAACAACCTCGCCAGCCACCAACCCGGTTTTGGTTTCATTCTCAATGACACATCCGATTCCAACTTTCTGAAGAATCAAGCCAATCACTGCGCTTCTGAAATGACTAAACACCCTGCCTTCGTCGAGAGCGGCGAACGTTCAGCCGGTTTTTTGTTGGTCAACGGCTCTGGCAACAACACCTTTATCGCAAACGATGCCAGGCTTTGCGCAACCGGGTTCCGCTTGGAAGGATTGACACCGGAAGGGCTAGCTGCCCCATGCAATGAGAACCGTTTCGAGTCGAATAATGCTTCGAACTGCATCTTCAGCGGATTCGCAGACCATCACAATCAGAACAATCATTACGTCCAGAATGAAGTCAATTACACCAGTAACGGTTTCAGTTTTAAAGGGGTCTCCGGAGGGCTACTTCAGGGAAACACTCTGATCGGTAATCACCGAGCGGGCATTTCAGCGGAAAACAGCATCCACTGCGATATCATCAACAACACCTTGCAGGACAACCGCTTCGGCATCCTCCTTTGGAGCAGGCCGGATAACCAAACTCAATCCATCCAACCCGAAAACGACACCAGCAAATTCTGGGAGATCCGCAACAATACCCTCCTGCGTAACCACACCGGCATCCGCATCGCCGCGGACCAGGTGACCGGTTTAACACCGCTCAATCCCGACCTGGCAGGTCGCCAACCCAAGCCGCATGACCATGAAATTCAGAAGAACGTGATCTCCGACAATCGGATCGGTATCCAGACCTATGAAACGGAACATACCGTCATCAAGGATAATCAATTTGAGTTAAACTTGTTGGGTGATATCAAATCCTGAGATCCGGAGGAACATGAACCCCATCGTCATCGAGAAAACCCGGCAAGCCATCGACCTGCTCCAAGAGAAGGATATTGATCTGTGGCTGACCTTCGTCCGTGAGACCAGTGCGGGTGGCGACCCCATCCTGCCATTAATTTATGGCGACGCTGACCTCACATGGCAAAGCGCGCTGATATTGACTCGCAGCGGAGAAAGCATCGCCATCGTCGGCCGTTTTGAACTGGATACCGCCCTGAATGTTGGCGCTTATGAAAAAGTACTTCCTTACGATGAATCCATCCGTCCCGTTCTCATATCGGAACTTGAACGCCTGAACCCCAGGCAGATCGCCATCAATACTTCCGAGAGCGATGTTCTGGCAGATGGTCTCACCCACGGCATGTATCTGAACCTGCTTTCTCTACTGGAAGGCACACCCTTTGCTGACCGTCTCATCTCGGCTGAACACCTGCTCAGCAGCCTGCGGGGACGTAAATCCAAACTCGAAATTGACCGGATTCTCAAAGCCATCGCCTCAACTGAAGAAATCTACGCGCAGGCCTTTGATAATATTCAACCGGGGATGAGTGAAATCCAGGTGGCGGAGATGATGCAGGCTGAGGTCCTCAGGCGAGGCCTTGGTTTTGCCTGGCCCCGCAACAACAACCCTGCCGTCAATTCCGGCCCCGATTCTCCGGTCGGACATAACGCGCCCACGGACATTAAAATTGAACGAGGTCATCTCTTGCATTTCGATTTTGGTGTGCGCGAAGATGATTATTGCTCAGATATTCAGCGCATGGTGTACTTTCTGAATCCGGGTGAAAACCAGCCCCCTGAACCTGTCCGCAAAGCCTTTGCCACCGAGGTTCGAGCGATCAAGGCCGCATTCAACGCCATCCGCCCGGGTGCAATGGGTGCGGACGTTGACCGCGAAGCTCGTTTGGTTGTAACCTCTGCCGGATATCCGGAATTCAAACATGCCACCGGTCATCAGGTGGGACGTCTGGCGCATGATGGCGGTGCGATCCTCGGTCCGGCCTGGGACCGCTACGGGCAGACTCCCTTCCTGCCCCTCGAGGTCGGCCAGGTCTACACCCTCGAACCCAGCCTGATGGTGCCCGGATACGGGATCATCGGCCTGGA
>CAYUSC010000073.1:6942-12659 GCA_964447265.1 uncultured Candidatus Brevefilum sp. | reverse complement strand
TGACATTCGTCAACGCACTGATCATTATGATTGGTCCCGACAAGATCGATAAGGTCGGTGAAGCTGCTGCGAAAAAAGGTATTCTTTAAACTATCTTGGCCTTTCCGGACATGGCAATTATTGGTCTCTCTACCGTCCCTACCACCTTGCCAACCTTGAAGCGCCGATCACAATTGCCCAGATGCTTCTTTATAATAAGGAAACATTAAAGACGACCCAGAAACCGGTCTGCGAAACCATCACGGTCGCAAAGAAAGACCTCAATCCTGGCGATGTCGTCGACTACCTGGGCGGGTACACCGTCTACGGCATGATCGAAAAAGCTTCCGTTGCTCATGAAGAGAACCTGGTTCCGCTGGGCTGCTCGGTTGGTGGAAAGATCGTCAAACCTGTTAAAGCCGGTCAGGCAATCAGCTATTCCGATATTGAACTCAAGGAAGATAGCCTGATTGTCAAACTTCGCCGTGAACAGGATAAACTCGTTTGGGGTTAATCGGTGTAGGTTTACCCGGTCAATTTAGCAGGAGTTATTAAACTCCGCCTGACCCCCCAACAAGAAAACTTGAGTATTGAAAACCATGCGGAAATATTCTAATAATTCCTCAGGCAATCAATACTCTTTTCTTGTTAATATCGAAAATCACTCGACAAGAGAGTTGTCTAAGCAGTTTCCAGAATAACCATATTCAATTGAGAAATGAATTTTGGGAAGAAACTCAATCCTGACCGATTAATTTCTTTACCTTTTATTCCGATTCATCCGACGAATGGCTTTTTTCTTAGCAATCCGCCGTTCTTCACTTTTCGATGTGAAGAAACGCCGTCTACGATGTTCGGAAAGCACTTTGGATCCGGTCACTTTCTTTCGAAATCGTCGCATTAACTGAGAGAACGATTCATTTTCTCTTTTATCAACTTTGATCAAAACCGTTTCACCTCCTTGGTTTACCCGGAATTCACTGCAATGATTTTTTAGCCATCGGTCAGGATTGATGAACTTCATTTTTTCAAGCTAAAAATGATCATCACAGGTATTTAATCGGGCTTATCTCGTCCAATTGGATAGCAAAGGAGCCATCGCCTGAACCCAAAAATTATACCTGTTGATTCCCCCACCACCAAATTAAAAATAATAAAAGTTAGCTATGCCAATACGCATGCACGTTTAGTGCGTACCGATTATTCAGTTTTGTGGCAATGCTCTGCAACTTTTCCGGGGAAACGCATATGACTTCATTTTGAGCAGTCGGTCGTTCAGTGGAATAAATCTGGACAATTCGGGGATGAAGGGTGGCAAGCCTTTCAGCCCACCTCTCAAATGCCTCTCCCCGGACATTTGTGATTTCACCATTAATTAGAACGCTCTGAATGAATAGAATCGGCAACCGCTGCAGACCGGCGACAATTTCATCGATCTGTAACCCGGAGGCCGGCTGGTTGATCCTCGAAAAGGTTTCCTGATCACCGGCGTCCAACTTCATAATCGGCGCATCAAACAAACGAAGGGCCGCCGCCACTTCCGGGTCCGTCACTCGCGATGAATTGGACAGAACCGCCAACTTCGCCTCCGGCCGCAACCGATCCTTGATCGCCTTAACGCCCCTGACAATTTCCGGGAAATCGGGATGGATGGTGGGTTCACCATTACCTGAAATGGTCAGATAATCGATACTGCGCGGCTTTTTAAGCGCTGCTTCAACGGCGGCGAATACTTCAGGTGGCTTGGGTAATGTTGACCGTGTGGGATGGAGAACTAAATCATCTGTCGTGCTGTATTGACAATAAATACAATCAAATGAGCAGACTTTTCGGTTAGGTGGCAAGAGGTTAATCCCCAACGATCTTCCTAAACGACGTGATAGGATCGGCCCATAAATAATCCCCGGTTGCAGTGCGATTCCTGACATCCACGATCCTGTTCTACTGGTGAGTATGATCGTACTCGTTTTATTTTATCGCATTTTCTTTATCAATTCTGAATCAAATCAGGCTAATCTTAGGAAACCTTCTTCTTTATCATTTATGTTATGTATAATTAATCAAGGAAGGATTAAGATGACAGACAGCCAACAAAGTATGGATAAAAAAGTGGTCTTAATCGTCGATGACAAGTTTTCAGTCACCCGTTTGGTTTCAGATTACTTAATTTCCAAGGGATTTAAAACGATCACTGCGTGGGATGGAAACCAGGCACTGACAGAAGCCAGAATCAATCATCCCGATATCATCCTCCTTGATATCATGATGCCGCATATGGATGGCTTTGAGTTTATAAAAGCCTTTCGCAAAGAAAGCAATACCCCCATTATCCTTTTAACGGCCAAAATTGAGGAATCGGATAAAGTGGTTGGGTTGGGTTTAGGTGCGGATGATTACATCACAAAACCTTTCGGCATGGCGGAGTTGACCGCCCGAATTGAAGCTGTCCTGCGCCGGACAGACCCATCTCATACGCAAAACCATGTCCTGCGCTTTGGCGACCTGACAATTGATCCGGATAAATTTGTCGTCCTGGTCAACAATGAAGAAATTACCCTGACGCCTACCGAGTTCCAATTACTCGCCACCCTGGCTCAAAATCCAGGACGTGTTTACAATCGGGAACAACTCCTCCGTGAAATTCAGGGTGAGGATTACGATTCGCTTGAAAAGACCATTAATGTCCACATTCGTAATCTGAGGGTCAAAATCGAACAAGACCCGGGAAAGCCCAAATATATTCAAACCGTTTTTGGAGTCGGTTACAGATTTACAGATAGTGTTTAAGAATATGAAATCAACCTCGATTAGAACAAAGTTCATCATTGCCTTTATGTCTGTAGGACTATTGGCAATTGCATTGGTAGGTGTGTTTACTTCCACGGTATCAAACCAGGAGTTTCAGGATCTGGTTTTTGACCGGTTAAAAAGTGATTATTCGGCGGAAGTGATTAATAATTACGAAACCTATGGAACCTTACTTGGAATCGAACAAGGTTTCATTTCAACAAACGGCACGGTTGACATCACGCCATTTGACAAATCATCTCAATCCGGAATCATTATCGCCCTCCCAAATGGCGGAATTATTATTGGTGACCCCAAACATCCAGCCGGATCTTTTCTGTCCCAAAAAGATATTCAGAATGCCACGGTAATCGAATCTGATGGCAAAACGATTGCTCTGATGGTCACATTTAACCCATCATTTCAGCCAAATCCTCAGGAACAACGGTTCATTGAGACCACCAACAAGGCAATGCTATACGCCAGCCTGGGTGCGATCTCGCTGGCTGTCATTTTAGGCCTGGTTTTCACCCGCACGCTTCTGCGTCCCCTCTCAAAGCTTTCTGCAGCCATTTCCAATATGGAACAAGGTGAACTGAGTCAGATCATCGATTCAAAATCGACCGACGAATTAGGACAGGTTATTCAGGGGTTTAATCAAATGAGCGCGGCAGTCACCGAGGCCAATGCGCGGCGGGACCAGATGACAGCTGACATCGCGCATGAACTCCGCAGTCCGTTAACCGTGATCAATGGTTATCTGGAAGCGATGCAGGATGGCTCCCTGGATATCACCAAAGAACGCCTGGCATTTGTGCAGGATGAGGTGAACCAACTTAATCGCCTTGTTGATGACCTTCGAACACTGGCTTTGGCGGATTCAGGTGAATTAAACATTCAAAAATCGGAAGTCAACATTCGGAACCTGTTCACCCACCTATCCCATGCCTATAAACTGACGACGGATTCAAAAGACATTGATCTTTCATTCGTGAATTACGGTTTTTCGACACTCTTTGCGGATGAAGGCCGGCTGATCCAGGTGATCTCCAACCTGCTCAATAACGCCTTCAGGCATACTGACCCGGGTGGCAAGATCTCCATTAAAGCCTATAATCTTTCCGATGGAAGCACAACTTTCGAGATTGAAGATACCGGAGAAGGGATTGCCGAAGAGGAACTTCCCTTTGTTTTCAATCGGTTCTACCGTGTCGATCCTTCCCGCCAATCAAAGGACGGGGAATCCGGATTGGGTCTCAGTATCGTCAAAGCCATCGTTGAAGCGCATAACGGTCAGGTTGACGTACAAAGCGAATTAGGCAAAGGGACGACTTTCACAATCACTTTTCCACCCCAATCAGCGAAATGACCTTCAACTCACCCAACCCTTTTCCTTCCGGATGGCCCGTTAGAAAGAGCGAACTCTTTGGTTCGTAAAGGCGGTCCTGCTGAGAACGACAAAAAAACCCCTTAGAGCATTTCTAAGGGGTGTCATTTATCCAAAATCAATCTTTACAGGTAGTTGCGCAAGCGCACCTGGTTTTGAGGGCTGCGGAGTTTCCGAAGGGCTTTTTGCTGGATCTGGCGGATGCGTTCCCGGGTCACACCAAAGATCTCACCGAGTTCTTTCAGAGTGTGGCTGCGGTTGCCTTCCAGGCCAAAACGGAGCTTGATGATGCTGGCTTCACGTTCCGAGAGTTCATCCAGGGCGTTTCCGATATCCGATTCGAGCATACGCTGTTGAACGGAGTTGAAAGGTGTGGGCTCACTTTCGTTTTCAACGAAATTAAGCAGCTCGGTTTCACCATCCTCCCCCACGGGGGTGTCCAGAGAAATCGGCAGCCGGGCATAATCAATCAATTGGCGCAACTCTTCAGTTGATTGCTCCACATGTTCGGAAATTTCATCCAATGTGGGTTGGCGGCCTAATTGCTGAGATAGGTCGCGGGTCACATGCCGGACTTTGCGCAAACGGTTGCTCAGATAATTGGGCAGCCGAATGGTACGTTCCCTCTGATTGAGGAAGCGCAGGACAGACCGCCGAATCCACCAGGTGGCATACGTGCTGAAACGGTTGCCGCGGGAATAATCAAATTTATCCACCGCGCGGATCAGACCAACATTGCCAGCCTGGATCAAATCGAGGAAGGATGAACCATATTGGCGATACTTCTTGGCAATGCTGACCACCAAACGGATATTCGCTTTGATGAGATATTCGCGGGCTTCCTTTCCTTCCCGAATGAGATCCTTGATCTCTTCGAGGTTTTCAACCTCGCCATCGCTTTCGATCATCAAGGTCCGAGCTTTACGGCCTTTTTCCATCTTCTTGGCCAGGGAGATTTCTTCTTCCTTGGTCAGAAGCGGCACCCGGCTCATCTCGTTCAGGTAAAGGCTGACCGAATCGTCCGATGTGATACCGGTATGGTCGGAAATAACCTCTTCGTAACTCACGTCCTCGTCCTCTTCAACTGCATCCTCGGCGAGGTATTGATCCATGCTCTCATCTTCCAGCGTGTCTTCAGGATACGCATCCATAGATGTCATTTTATTTACTCCTATCTTTGTTTGTCTTACCATCGCATTATGCCAACGCGATAAAAAAGCCATTGACCAGGGTTCATTTCGTCAATGGGCTTCTAATTAGCCTGCAATATTCGAGAAAGCGAACTTACTATATCTTTCTTTCATATTATATCCTGGTTCCAATATAATTTAGCAGATATTTGTTAATATTTGATAAACATTTTTAGTTTATCTGATGAGGGCAACAAGGATTTGGTTACATATCTAAGGCTATCATACATAATTGCCTTAGGAATTAACAGGATTTGTATAATGTTTTTTTATAAACCCGGCAATTATCCAGCCATGCCAACACCGTCTACCTGTGTTCCACAGGCTGTGCAATGGCCTTCATGATCCAACCCAACAATCCGGGTCTGATACCC
>CAYUSC010000073.1:0-6842 GCA_964447265.1 uncultured Candidatus Brevefilum sp. | reverse complement strand
CGCCGCTTCCACAATCGCTTCCGGTTGGACCCGCCTGCGGTCCGGCAGGTTCATCAAACGCGGCATCTGCGAAATTTGCCAGTTCTGGCACCACTCACAATGGAAGTTACAGCCCGGCGTGGCGATTGAATAAGCCGTTGAGCCGGGATAGAAATGATAGAGTGGTTTCTTCTCAATCGGATCCACATTTTGGGCGATCAGGTTGCCATAAACTCGGGTATAGAGCCGACCCCCATGGTTCTCACGCACCCTGCAGATGCCTGCGCCGCCCTCGCTGATCTTGCATCGATGAGCGCAGAGATGACATTGGACCTGTTCTTCCTTAAGTTGATCGAATAACAGAGCATCGTGAAGATTGAAATTAGCCATAATGAACCCTTCCTCATAATTTAATCTTAATCGATTGAGAGTGGGTTTTCAAGAAATTTTATTAGGGCCAGTTATAATTATCCGAAAGTCCCCTAATTCTCCCCCATGATCTCAGATGCAATATAATTGCGGTAAGATGTGTCACCAGCCCTGGAAGTGAAACCTCATGAAATTTTCAATTGCAGTCGTTCAATTCAACCCTGACAAGAAAAACATTAAGAAAAATATCTGCAAAATCCAACGTCTCTTGAACAGGATTAATGCAGACCTGGTTGTCCTGCCTGAGCTGGCCAATACCGGTTATCTCTATGGCAATCCGGAGGATCTTTTACCCTTAGCGGAACCTCAGGATGGCTCAGGGCCATTTCTATCGGCCTTAGAAGAGATAGCCGCTCACACTGGCGGTATGATCGTTAGCGGCTACGCAGAAGCCGCAGAGGGCAAATTATATAACTCCGCAGCGGCCGTCTCCCAGGATGGCGTAATCTGTAATTATCGAAAGGCTCACCTCTTTGACCGGGAGAAAAAGCTGTTCAGCCCCGGAAATACAGGCTTCCAGGTTTTCGAATGGCAGAGCGTCAAGATCGGCATGATGATTTGTTTTGACTGGATCTTTCCCGAGGCTGCCCGGACTCTGGCGCTCAAGGGCGCTCAGGTCATCGCCCATCCGGCCAACCTGGTCCTGCCCTATTGCCAGAACGCCATGATCACCCGGGCCATCGAAAACCAGGTCTTCACGGTCACAGCCAATCGGGTGGGAAAAGAAAAATTGGGCGACCTCCAATTGGTCTTCACCGGTCAATCTCAGGTCACCACTCCTGACGGCAAGATTCTCTACCGCGGCCCTATTGCCAAAGAAACGATTCATCTGGTTGAAATTGACCCGGCACAAGCCCTAAATAAGAAACTGAATGCCAATAACGATTTGTTTACCGATCGCCGGCCATCGCTATACGAAATTAATTGATCGCCCTGGGACCAACAAAAAACCGGCGCCATTTCTGGTACCGGTTTTTGGATTCAAAACGGTTAGTATTTAAGCGCCGAATTTGTCCAGGCGACCGGCATAGGCCATCGCCAGAGGCATCAGCTCGAAAGCGGGGAAACGCACACCGAGCGAACCCTGAGTGCAGGCCCGTTCGCCAAAGCTGGTTACATTATCAGGCCGGCTGTTCTTCTTGGAATAGAACAGCACCGGAACCGGGTGCCAGCTATGGGATTTCATTACTGAAGGCGTGCTGTGGTCGCCGGTGATGATCAGGACAGCCGGGTCCAAAGCCATGATCCGGGGCAGAAGTTTGTCGACTTTCTCGATCTCACCAACCTTGGCGGCGAAATTGCCATCCTCGCCATAGCTGTCGGTCTTCTTAATGTGGACAAAGAAGAAATCATATTTATCCCAATTTTCCTCGAGCATATCGATCTCTTCATCATAATCATGGGCAGCGGGAGGACTGTACATCCCCACCAGCTTAGAGACGCCACGATACATGGGGTACATCGCTATCGCAATGGATTTCAGGTTGTAAATTTCGGGAAATTTAGGCCAATCAGGCATCTGGGCGAAACCACGCAGAAGTAACATATTCGCAGGATGTTCGTTCTTCAGAATTTCCGCTGCCTGCTTAACAAATTCGCGGGTAATTTCCGCAGCTTTTTCAGACTGTTTATCTTTTGCTGTTGCCTCGAGGGGTTTCTTGCCGACAAAGGATGGGTCAGTCTCTTCGATGTTGGCTTTTAGGCCATCACCCCGCAGCACAAACAGGAACCTGTATTCCTTTTCAGGCCGAAGGAAAATCTCAACACCAGGAATTTTCACCTTTTCATTGAGTAAATTGCAGAGGTGTTCGCAAGTTTCAGTCGGGATCCGGCCTGCGCGTCGATCTGTCACTACACCTTGTTCGTCAACTGTGCAGAAATTACCCCGGGCTGCGACATCCGAATCCCGCAGATCAAAATCCACACCAAGAGCCGAGAGTGTCCCCCGCCCTACTTCATATTTCAGAGGGTCATAACCAAAAAGTCCCAGATGTGCCGGACCGGAGCCGGGGGTGATCCCAGTGCGAATCCCCTGATGCAAGCCTAACATGCTTGAAGCAGCCAGTTTATCCATATTGGGCTTATTGGCGGATTCCAATTCCGTTTTTCCACCCGGTTCCATAGGAAGACCACCAAGACCATCCATAACCAAAAGGACGATTTTCCCCAGGTTTTCGCCCTTAATTACCAGTGATTGCAGTTCATCAAAATCCATAATTGAAGTCTCCATTCATGACGTCAGAACATTTAATAAGCTTTCATTAAGCGTTTTAATTATAAGCTGTCTTTCAGGAAATTGACAGCCACAGCCGAAAACCATTACAGAATGATAACGTTACCTGCAATTCTTATGAATTGTTAAAATAATTTATATCAAACTCCTTATAAATTCCTAATAAATTCTTAATATCTATTGCTTTCTAAATTAGACTTATATTATAATTTAGACACAAATTATCTTATTACTTATTGACCCTTAATTTTCTACTGGCTAAGTCTCATCGCAATTTTCACAATATCAAGCTCGTCAAATCAAACTAATTTAATGTTCCCCGTTGGGGAAGGAGTAGTAATGAAAAATTTAAAGGTAAGGTATCTGATTATTTTCGCTCTGTTGGTAGTGATTAGCATTTTCGCAGTCCAATCTGCCAAGGCCCAAGATATCCAGCAAAACAATGGCGCTATCTGGACCACAGACGGTTCCTGTGGCGACGCATCACAGGATGTTAATCATTTCCAAAAAGGGCACTCCGTTTACATCAACGGCAGCGGCTTTAGCGCCGGATCATATTCCTGGACCATCACTGGCAATCCCGGTGGAGCCTCAGCAGATCCCAATATCGTCGTCGCTTCAGGCACAGTTGTTGTTGATGATTCCGGCGAATTTTGTTTCAACGCCTATACCGTTAAGAACGATGATGGCGGCGAATACAGCGTCAAAGTCGGCAATAAAGGTGACAACTATCGTGTTGAGTACGGCACTTCCAGCCTTGAGGTCAATGTTGGCAGTGGTTGTACCTGGTCTGAGAATGGCGGCTCCGTTCGTTCCGTGTCCCTGACAATTGAAGGTGCGAGCGTGACCATCCAGAAGGTTGGCGGCGGCAGCTATGGACCATTTACTTCGTCCACGGGCATAAACTTGCCAGCAGGCTCTTACACCTATACCTACACCGCAACCGCAGGTTTCACTGGAAGCGGCAGTGGTAGTTTCACTGTTACCGAATGTCCTGATGCCTCGGCATCTGTCACACCCGACGTCTGCCGTTGGGATGACCAAAATCAGGTCTCGGTCAACAGCGTATCCATTAATGTTTCCAATGCCACGGTGACCATTCGAGATGCTGGTAACAATGTCGTGGGCACCTATTCTTCATCACAGTCCGTAACTCTTCCCGAAGGTTCCTACACCTACACATGGGTCGCCAACTCCGGTTACAAGGGCAGCGGCTCCGGTTCCTTCTCGCTCATTTCTTGTGAACCCGGCAAGGGTGATGCCTCCGTTGATGTAGGTGAATGTTCCTTTGACGCTCAGGAAGGTTCTCTGGTCAATGTTGCGCTGACCATCCAGAATGCCACCCTGACAATTGATGGCCAGGAATACACTTCCTCACAAACGATCAAACTGGCTCCTGGCACCTATTCTTATTCCTGGACGGCAACCGATGGCAATACGGGTTCCGGCAGTGGTTCGATCACGGTGTATGGTTGTGAGCCCGCTTTTGCAGATGTCGATTTGGGCGCTTGCTCCTGGGATGGTGAAGTGTCCTCCACTTCGGCCACGCTCACCGTAACCGGTGCAACTCTGATTATCAAATCCGGCGATACAGTCTTTGGCACCTACGGCCCCGGCACCCATTATGTTTCCTTCCCCGAAGGCACCTACACCTACAGCTGGACCGCCAATGAAAACTTCACCGGCTCCGGTTCAGGTTCTTTCTCCGCTCTCAATTGTGAGCCAGGCAAAGCCGATGCCTCCGTTGATATTGGCACCTGTGCATACACTGACGGACAATCCCTGACCAACGTCTCAATCACAGTCAGCAATGCCGTTCTGTATATCGACGGCAAAGAATATTCCGAAGCTGTCGTCCTCAAACTTTCACCTGGCGATTACCCCTATTCATGGAAAGCTTTTGAAGAAGGTTTTGAAGGCTCCGGCGAAGGCGTCATCACCATTGGTGCATGCACCCCGAAATCCAACGAAGATCCCGACGTTCCCGCAGGCGGCTTAGGCCCCTCATTGACCAGCAGCATTGCGCCGATCCTGGCCGGTGTCGCAGGTTTGGGCCTCGCCTCAATCTTCGTGGTCAAAGGTAAAAAAGAGAACTAAGCCAGTTAAACAAATAAACTAATTCAACCTATCGGTACCCGGCTTTCCTACAGTAGACTTTGGGACTGCCGGGTACTAAAATATATCAACATGAAACGATCGACGCTCTACCTCTTCCTATTAATAATCATTCTCCTAACCGCCTGCCGCCCGGATGCGTCGCAGGGCACTCCCATTTACAGCCGTGACGATTTGGTAGGGTCAAATTCGGCAACTGCGACGATTGACTCATCCGTTATAGATGAAAATACTGCGGTCACGGAAGAGATCACTGAAGCTGCAACCGAGATTGCCATCACACCTACCCCAACCGAGAATCCCTTTGCCACGCTCTATGATTGCGATATGAAACTTGAGTTTGTGTCCGGTCCGCTGGAATCCAAAACGACGGAATTTACGGTTCTTGGCCAGGACTATTTTGTAGATAAGGAAGATAAGTTCGACCCCGGTAAAGGCACCAGCATCTATTACCAATTTCAGCATTATTTTATCGTCCACTCTTCCTATGTTAACGGAAACGTTTTACGTCCGATGGAAGCGGAATTTATCCGTAAATATCTTGAATATTGGGGTGAATCCGGAACGCAATATATTCAAGGGCAGATAGATTCATTGATTGGCTCTGAAGTAAGCTGGGTTTGCGATGGTCAGGTGGTTTTTCACACGAAAATTGACAGTATTACCAGGCTTTCTCATGAAGCTGCCCAGGACCTTTGGGTTAACCCAAACAGTCTGGAGCAAATATTGCTCAGTAGAGAGGGAAATGAGACTGAATGGGTCGGTGAAATCTCACCCACAACTGAGCCACACCTCTACATAGGCTTCTGCGGTTGGGGTCCATCCAACCTGGATTATGGAAGATACACTTACTATCGGTATGTCCTGAGATTTATCATCCAATAGTCTTGTCCATTTAATATTTAGATTAATTCTCACGACACCCTATTAATCAAATTATTAGGGTGTTTTTCATTATAAAATAACAAACATAACCATCCAATCGGCTCAAATAGTTCTCTTTTTAATATTAATTAATTCATTTGTGCGTTGTTACATATTTTATTGATTATTCTCTGAATATTTCACAAATCCCCAAGAATCATATATCTGAATCATTACACTGGAATTAATATAGCATTAATCCCTATTGACTATACACTCTTCAAATGTTTATAATATTGTTAAGTTTTAGATGAGTCTACTAATTATTTTCAGTTAGATTTCTCTAAATTTTTGGGATCAATATGCGAGGAGACGCAAAATGAAATCAGGGAAATTTAAGTTTTTGTTTTTAATCAGCGCTCTTGTGCTGGTGATGATTGTCGGAACCAGTGCTGTGTTTGCACAGGACGAAGGTGGCGATCGAGGCAATGGCGCCATCTGGACGACCGATGGTTCTTGTGGTGTTGAATCACAAGATGTCAACCACTTTGCCCACGGTCATCACGTCTATATCAACGGGAGCAACTTCGATCCTGGTGTTTATGATTGGACCATCATGGGAAATAAGGGCCAATCATCAGCCGATCCTGGAATTTTCGTAGCTTCCGGCACCTTCACTGTCGGCGCAAGCGGTGCGTTCTGCTTTGACGCCTACACCATCGCTAATGATGATGGTGGCGAATACACCGTTGATTTCGGTAAGAAAAACGACAATTACCGCGTTGATCCCGGTGAAGCCAGCGTGAATATTGGCATTGGCGGTTGTGCCTGGACCCCCACGGGTGGTTCTGTCCGGGCTGTCAACCTCACCATCAATGGCGCAATCCTTACCATCGATGGCGTTGGTGAATTTCACTCGACCCAAACCATCAACCTTCCTGCCGGAACTTATTCCTACAGTTGGGAAGCCGACAAATGGTTTACTGGTTCAGGTTCAGGTACATTCACTGTGGAAGAATGCCCCCCGGCCTCTGCCACTGTTGCACCTCAGACCTGCTCGTATGATGGAGACACGGGTGTCTCATCCACGGATGTCGTCCTGACCATTTCGAATGCCACTTTGACCATCCTTGACTCAAGCAGTAATTTGGTTGGGACCTATGGCTTTTCCCAGACGATTACACTGCCTTCCGGCTCATACACTTATTCCTGGATTGCCAAT
>CAYUSC010000072.1:8708-12662 GCA_964447265.1 uncultured Candidatus Brevefilum sp. | reverse complement strand
TCGGCGCAAGCGGCGCGTTCTGCTTTGACGCCTACACAATCGCCAATGATGATGGCGGCGAATACACCGTTGATTTCGGAAAGAAAAACGACAACTATCGCGTGGATCCCGGTGAAGCCAGCGTGAATGTTGGCGTTGGCGGTTGTGCCTGGACCCCCACGGGTGGTTCCGTCCGGGCTGTCAACCTGACCATTAATGGCGCTACCCTTACCATTGACGGCGTTGGTGAATTTCACTCAACCCAGACCATCAACCTTCCTGCGGGAACCTATACCTACAGTTGGGAAGCTGATGATTGGTTCACTGGTTCAGGTTCAGGTTCATTCACAGTAGAAGAATGTCCCCCGGCAACTGCCACTGTTGCACCTCAGACCTGCTCATTTGATGGAGACACGGGTGTCTCTTCCACGGATGTTGTCCTGACCATTTCGAATGCCACTTTGACCATTCTTGACTCAAGCAGCAACTTGGTGGGCACCTATGGCTCATCCCAGACGATTACCCTGCCTTCCGGCTCATATACTTATTCCTGGATTGCCAATCAGGGTTATGCCGGCAGCGGTTCCGGTTCGTTCACGCTTATCACCTGTGAACCCGGAAAAGCGGATGCCGGTGTTGATGTCGGCGGCTGCACCTGGGATGGTGAAGTCTCCCAGATTTCCGTAACACTCACACTCAGTAACGCATCTTTGACGATCAACGGCCAAACCTACACCTCGTCACAGACCATCAAATTGGCTCCCGGTTCCTACCACTATACTTGGACTGCTGATCCGGACTATACGGGATCAGGCGAAGGTGATATTACCCTCTATGGTTGTGAACCCGCCTATGGTTCGGTCGAAATTGGTGGCTGCTCCTGGGACGGCGAGGAATCCATGACACCTGTTTACATCAGTGTCTATGGTGCCACCTTGAAGATCTATGAAGGCTCAACTCTCGTTCAGAGCTACGGCCCCGGTTCCTACACCCTCGATCTGCCTGAAGGTACTTACACCTACGAATGGGAAGCTAACACGAATTTCACAGGCTCAGATTCAGGCTCCTTCTCACTGCTCAACTGTGAGCCAGGAAAAGCTGACGCCGCCGTTGAAATTGGCTCCTGTGCCTTCGTAGAAGGTGAATCCTGGACAAATGTGGTGATCACCGTCAGCAACGCCAAACTGACCATCAACGGCAAGGAATATTCCGAATATGCCGAGTTGAAGCTCATGCCTGGTGATTATCCCTACAGTTGGGTTGCGATCAGCGATGAATTCACCGGCTCCGGTGAAGGCATGATCACAATCGGATCCTGCACACCCGAAGAACATTACGATCCTGATGTAGCAGCAGGCGGCCTTGGACCTTCATTCATCGCCACCGTTGCCCCAGCCTTCCTGACCGTTTCCGGTTTGGCCCTGGCCTGGGTGCTGATCAAGAACCGTATCAAGAAAACAAACTAATCTCGTAATAGAGTTACCGGACCCGGTGTCGTACCAATCGCCAGATTGACTGACACCGGGTCTTTTACTGTTATGAAAAGAACCCACTCACTTCCCCTGCTAATCATTCTTGGAATGCTGCTATTTGGGCTGCTTTCTGGTTGTTCCGGTGAAAACAATAATTCCGCTGTGACAGATGACCAGCCGGTTATCTCAACAGAAGCAACGGCGGTTGAAAATCAGTTGGATACTTCCGTTGTGGATGAAGAGCCAGCTTCGGCAACCACGCCAGAACCCACCCCAACGGCCCACCCCTTCCCGTATCTATACAATTGTGAAATGCAAATGGAGTTCACTTCCGGTCCGCTGGAAGGAAGAGGTTCCAAATTCACCATTCTGGGAGAAGAATATTTCGATGATAAAGGCGAATTATTTTATCCTGGCGAAAAGACGGCGGTCTATTACGATGGACCGAAATACCTTATCCTGCATTCAGCATTTCAAAACGGCAACGTTCTGAGGCCCCTCGAGGCTGAATTCCTCCGGAAATACCTTGAGTATTGGGGGGAATCGGGAAATGACTATATCCAGGATCAAATGGATAGCTTAATTGGCTCCGAAATGGAGTGGACATGCGGCGACCAGGTAGTATTTCGTACCAGGATCAAAGAAATCATCCGGTTATCCGCAGTCGCTTCTGAGGAATTGTGGCAGGATCCCATTTATCTTCGCCAGATCCTTCTCCGACGCGAAGGCCTGGTGTCCGAATGGATTGGCGATATGGATCCATTTTTTATGGACACCTTTTACCTCGGATTCTGCGGCTGGGGGCCAGAAAATTCAGGTGATGAACGCTATACCTATTATCGGTATCTGATCAATTTTGATATGTTCTATGATTAATCAAAAAGGTGCTGCCCTGTAAGCAGCACCCTGTAATTCGTGTTAATCCCCTTCGCCAGTTCTTAAATTTCCAATTCAATTCCTGCCAATTTTTCAATCACGCCCAGTACGGCCGAATTATCCAGGTCTCTCATACCCATTTCCAGCATGGCGTTGAACAACTGAGTGTGGACGGCTGCTGAGGGTAAAGGAATGCCATATTCTCGCGCGGTGTCCATCACAATCCCGAGATCCTTGGCCTGCATATAGGCCTTAAAACCAGGCTGTCGATTACCGGCAAATAGCCGTTGGGGTTTATTATTCAACGTCCAACATCCTGCCGCACCGCCACGAATGGCCTCGACGACTTTTTCAGGATCGGCGCCGGCTTTTTGAGAGAGAATCAATAGTTCGCCCATCGCGACCATCTGAGCGGCCACCATAATCTGATTGGCAGCTTTGGCAATTTGGCCATCACCCAATCCACCCACATGGGTGATATTTTTCCCCATCGCTTCCAGCACCGGCATCACTTTTTTAAGAGCTTCCTCAGGACCACCAACCATAATTGTCAGGGTGCCGTTGAGTGCGCCGACATCTCCCCCGCTGACGGGAGCATCCAGCATCAATATCCCTTTTTCCGCCAGTTTCGCACCAACCGATCGAGCCGTGACAGGCTTGATGGTTGAATTATCCACATAGATCAACCCGGCCTTGCCGCCTTCAATAATCCCTTGCTCGCCCAGCGCAACCAATTCGACATCCGGTGAATCGGGCAAATTGGTGAAGACAACATCCACCTGACTGGCGACATCCGCCGGAGAATGGCCTTCAATTGCGCCTTCCGCCACAAGCTCCTTGACGCTTTCTCTGCTGCGGTTATGCACCACAACAGAATATCCCGCCTTCAGAATATTTCTCGCCATTGACTTGCCCATAATCCCTAAACCAATATAACCAATCTTCAACGACATTGCTAAAACCTTTCTTCTGAGTAAATCGGGATTTATAACCGGCTGATGAATATGCCCGGGTTTTCTAAAAATGACCTGTATAATTTGACATTTTCCAAGTCATTATACTGGATAAAGGCCGGCGGTTCCCGATCGAGGTCAAGAATCGAAGCGCCAGGTAAGGCCATCAGGATGGGTGAATGGGTAGCAATGATGAATTGTCCATCCTTATGCGTCATCTCCCGGATCATCGAGATCAATCCTAATTGGCTGATGGGTGATAAAGCGGCCTCCGGTTCATCTAAAATAAACAGGCCGCCCGGAACAAACCGGGATTGGAACAGAGTCAGGAAACTTTCACCATGTGAATGGAAATCCAGATCACCGCCATACCTTGCATTGAAAGCATTAATTGATGATGCAGCCGGGATGGATGCCAGTGCTTTGGCATAATCTGACCGTCCCTCATATTCCCGTTCCACCCGCTGCAGGTCCTCGGCCATCTCCAGATTAAGCGCTCTCAGCCTTTTTACATAGCCGAAGAAGTCCTCAGCCCGAAGGAAGAAACCTCGATGAGTTCGCTTATTCCAGACCAGCTTTATTGCGTTAACCAACGGCTGAATTGGATCGAGGGTGTTGTCCTTATGCACTTCTTCGCTGCCAACTGTAATCATCTCCGCTTTTCGGGCAATCGC
>CAYUSC010000072.1:7104-8608 GCA_964447265.1 uncultured Candidatus Brevefilum sp. | reverse complement strand
GAAATAATGAATAAAGGCCCTCTTTTGAAAGAGGGCCTTGTCCTAAGAGAGATATTGGAGGAATAGAATTTATTCGATAACAGGCTTCGCAGGCACCACCACCGTGCCATTCACCATAACATCACTGACAGGGCAGCGGGATTTAACAAATTCCATGAATTTGTCAATTTCCGCAGGTGAAGAGCTTGATTTGATGTGGGGTGTGAGGCGAACTTCCTGGAAACCATTGCGAACACCAGGCTTGCCCTTGAGGAAACCATCAGGATCCAGATCGCCTTCAAGCTCGACCCAAAAATCCTGGAGATCAATATTCTGCGCTTTGGCAAACGCAGCTGCAACGATCGTCAAACAACTGCCCAGAGCCGCTAAAAGAGCCTCAACGGGGTTCATACCGGTGTCCGTACCACCGAGGTCTTTCGGTTCGTCCATCCGGATGGTGAAATCACGAACATGGTTGTCAACCTGTAAACCGCTAACCATTTTGCTTGTTGCTTTGAAAGTCACTACTGCCATTTTAGTATCTCCTGAACTAGTAATTATTAATAAACTATTGTGATTTATTTCACAATTGGTATTCTACCTATCCCCCAGGCTAACGTCAACGGCTTTTTACAAGGTTATGACAAAGTTCACTAATGGATTAGTATCATGCCCATCACCAAGATGGACAATTGTCATAAAAAACGGAGGGAAATCCCTCCGTTTTTTAGGTGTCAAAATTATTGGTTAATCCACCCGATAGACCAGGCCCTGTTCCCAGGCATAGACTGCAGCCTGAGTCCGGTCAGCAAGTTGGAGCTTGCTGAGAATGTTGCTGACATGGCCTTTGACGGTATTCTCGGAGATGAACAGATCAGTCGCAATCTCACAGTTTGAAATCCCCCGGGCAATCAGTCGCAGCACTTCCATCTCACGATTGGTCAACTCGGTAAAGGGATTAAAAGGTGCGCCTCGCGCCCCATTGATCTCCTGGATCACCCTCTCAGCGACCCGGGGATGGAGAACAGCTTCACCGCGCGAAGCTTTTCGGATGGCATCAGCCAGGTCATCCATCATCACGTCTTTCAGGACATAGGAAATCGCTCCTGCCTGAAGCGCCGGGAAGATGAATTCGTCCTGATGATAAGAAGTCAGCACGACAATTTGCGTCCGTGGCGTGATATCTTTGACCTTGCGAGTGGCTTCAACCCCGCCCATCCCGCTCATGACGAGGTCCATTAACATGACATCCGGAAGATATTCCATGGCGGCTTCAACAGCCTCCTCTCCCGAAGCAGCTTCCCCAATTACCCGGAAATCAGGCTGCGAATCGAGGTATGCCCGAAGCCCCTGCCTGACGACTTCATGGTCATCGACGAGAAGAATGGTAATTTTTCTGGATATCATGTTATATCTCCAATTTTTGATAGGGATATTTTAATATGATTTTGGTCCCAACGCCTATTCGGCTGTCAATAACCAATTCGCCGCCAATAAGTTCGGCTCGCTCATTCATGGATTTTAA
>CAYUSC010000072.1:0-7004 GCA_964447265.1 uncultured Candidatus Brevefilum sp. | reverse complement strand
CGTTCCGGATCAGTTTCGAATCGCGCTTTTGCCGCAGCAAGCTGAGCAGAGGCCGCAAACGCCTGTTGTTTTACACTGTCATGAAGATCTCTGGCCAGACGGTTCCGCTCTTCAAGAATTGAAATTTCCTGGCGGCGGTCCAGGAGATTCTCCAATTGTTCCGCCATCGTATTCAGGTCATTGCCTAATTTTCCAATTTCATCATTACGTCCGTCTCGAATGATGGCTGAAAAATCACCCCGCGACCAGGAATGAGCAGCCTCCCTCACATTTGAGAACCTCCGTGTCAACCCATTAGCGGTCAGCATCCCAAATAGTGATCCGATGATGCCGGCAAATAAGGTGAAGATCAATAACGAACGGGCAATATAAAGCGAGATTTCCTTAAGTGGCAGGAATTCCCAGGGGAAATTCTTGGTCGTAAAGACGATCACACCCACCAGGTTATACTCCAAATCCACAATGGGTTTTCCCGTGGATGGAGGCATTTCAGACAATGATGATTCGAAACGGAAAACAGGGATCGCCCCTACGATCCGGTTGCCAGGTTCAACCTTGGCATAAAGCAGATTCCAGTCTTCCTCACCTCGAAGAGCTGCCCTTAATGGCGTTTCCAATCCTGGCAGATAATCTAAAGGAATCTGAATCCCGATATCAGCATCAGGAACGATGTCATTGGGAATTGCCGTAACCAACGTTCGATCTGCAAGGAGATAATAAAAACTCAAAAAATCTTTGGCTTTCATTTGAAGTTCCAGATTGCCAAAGATCAACAACGGCTTTGTCTCTATCACGGAACCCTGGACATCTTCAAGATATGCCCTCGCCCCATCGACATCCGGTGGATTCTCGGAGAAAAATTCCCTGACCTGCGGAATCCATTCAGCGCTCAGATTAGTGATTAAGGTCTCAGGTGTCAGGTCAAGGTTTTTCACAAAATACGACATCAACATGACGCTTAAGATGATCTCAGCGACCAATAATGCGCTAATCGTCACAATAGCATAACTTAACGTGAGGCTCCAACGCAGGCTGCGAAATGAAAGCCTGAAATGCTGGACAACAGCCTTCAGTCCTGGCTTACGCCTATTCAAATGCAAAGTCTCTTCTGTTTTCATGAACGACTGATCCGAGAATATTACTCATTTAGATGAGCGCAATGAATGTGATTTCCTTAATATAGCCCTATTTTACATGTAATTTCTACTTTTTAAACCATCCTGCGGTAGGGTATGAAATCATCCGAGCGTGTAATGTTATAAAAATTAGATTGTTATAAGATAGTGTCAGAGAGCGCTTAATCAAACAATTTTATTTTTGATTTGAGTTGGAGAAGCTTTCAAGGAAAGTTAAAACGAAACACCCCGGAGGGCAGTCCGAGGTGCTTCTAAAAAGCATTGGTGCACAAGACACATTTATGCTCTCTGTATTTAAGTATAGAACAGCACCTTCTCCTAATCAATATCACTTTCATCTGAACCTGGTTTGGAAGATTGGAGGTGAAATCGTAAAGAGATAGAAAGATAACGATCGGATACCTTTCAATTCGTTTTTCACGCTATTAGGAGAAGATATAAATGAAAAATAAGAGACTCTTTATTTTCCTGAGCATGATCCTCATCGCAAGCTTCATTATGACTGCTTGCCAGAGTGCCACCCAGGAACCCCAGCAGGAAGAAACGGAAGTTGTGGTCGAAACAGAACCTGCTGAGGCCGAAACAACCGAACCAGTGGCGGCCGGGGAACAGGAATTGGATGTCTATCGAATCGCCATGTTGGCTGATATGACCAGTTCCAATGTCTGGAACCTCTTTGGCCCTGGCGCTTCGACCTATAACTACGTTGTTCAGGCGCAATACTGGCCAACCCTCTATGGTATCGGCGATCAAAGGCTGGACCTAGTGACATTCCTGGCCACAGATTTCGCCTCTGCGATTGAGGTAGAAGGCGATTTCTTTGTCTCAACCGTAACCCTCAAAGACAATTTCTTATGGTCAGATGGTTCGGAAATCACTGCAGATGACCTTGCTTTCACCGCTCAGGTTGTCAAAGATTTCGAACTCGCTGGCAACTGGGGATATTACGTGAACAGTGTGGATCATATCGAAGCCATCGATTCGAAGACGGCAAAGATTTATTACGCAGTTCGCCCCGGTCTGGCCAATCATGAATATGGCACCTTGCAGGATCCCATCGTCCAGAAAGCATATTGGGAACCGATCCTGACTGACGCCTATGTCGCGGTGGAAGCCGCCCACCAGTTTGAACCCGACAGCGATGAATATGCAGCCGCAATTGCTGAAGCACAGCAGATCATCTACAGCGTTCCCGCTGATGGCGAGCCTGTAGCAGGACCTTTCATTTTCGATCAATGGGAAGTCGGCGCTTTTGCTGAAAATTCAAAAAATGAGGATTACTACTTCCAGGGTACGATGATCGAACTTTATGATGACGGCACCTATCATGAGTATAAAGGCGATGAATGGGAATTCACTGCCTATGGTGAAGGCACCGGTAATATCATCCTTTCTTTCGAAAGCGGCCCCCATGCCAAAGCTGTTGTCTACAGCATTTACAACCTGGATGCAGCCGTCCTGGCCCTTCTGAATGGCGAGGTGGATTATATCTACAACCCGAATGGTTATGGCCCCGGCTTGCGTGCCCAACTGGATGGCAATGCTGAAGTGGATGTCGTGGAAAATGCCCGCAATGGCTTCCGTTTCATGGCTTTCAACTTCGAACATGCCCCCATGGATGACATCGCCGCCCGTCAGGCCATTGCCTGCATGGTTGACCTTGAATTCCTGACCACAAACGTTCTTCAGGGCGCTGCCCTCCCTGTCTATACCCCCGTCCCCATAGGACAACCCTACTGGTACAACCCGGACGTTCCGATCCTCTGCGAAGGCTACACCGAGCAGGAAAGAATGGAATGGTCCGTCAATCTGCTGAAAGAAGCCGGTTACACCTGGGACACCGAACCGACCTGGAACGAAGACCGCGGCGGCTCCATTGACTGGGGTGTCGGGTTGAAAATGCCCAACGGTGAATACGTTCCCGAATTGACCCTTTTGGCCCCCTCCGCTGGTTATGACCCATTACGGGCGACCGCTGGTGTGCTCATTGAACAGTGGGCGTCCAGCATTGGCTTCCCCGTCCGGGCGCAGTTGACCAACTTCAACAACATCCTCAACGAAACCCTGGGTGGCGGCGGTAACTGGGATATGTCCATCTCCGGCTGGAACTTAAGTCTGTTCCCGGATCATATGTGTGACTTCTTCCTCTATGAATGGGGTGGCGTGTTCGCCTTCACAGGCTTCACCAGCGATCGCTTGTCTGAGCTTTGTGTCGATTTCAAATCAACAAACGATTTGGAACATGCCAGGGAAATTGGCTACGAAATGCAGACCATTCTGGCGACCGAGATTCCCTATATGTACCTCTTCTCGAATCCGGTTCAGGATGCCTACAATGTTGCCAATGTTGCCTACCCATATCTGGAAGTTTTGGGTGGCCTGGAAAACCTGTACGGTTTACAGCTCAACGTCTACTCTGCTGAGTAATCGCATCGTCGAATAATCAGCTACCTTCGGGGAGGGGAGATCTTCCCCTCCCCGGACTGGTTAAACCTCAATTGAAACTGGCAGGTAATCATGAAAAAATACATATTACGCCGTGTAATTCAGATCTTATTTACCTTGATTATTTTTCAGACATTGCTCTTCGTGATTCTGGATGCTCAACCAGGTGATATCACCAACCTATATCTCACTAACCCAAAGGTTACACCTGAAATTCGTGAACAAATGCGGATCGTATTAGGGCTGGATAAGCCTCCTGTGACCCGCTATTTTCAATGGCTTGGCAATTTTGTTCAGGGTAACTTAGGCGTTTCATTCAGTAACTACCCAAGACCGGTCATGGACATCATCCTGGAACGAGCGCCCCGAACTCTGTTCCTATTCCTCACCAACCAGTTGATTTCTTTCGTGTTGGGTTATTTCCTGGGCAAACGAATGGCCTGGCGCCGGGATACCTTCTTCGAATACAGCATGACGATTGTCGGTGTGATCCTTTACACCGTTTTCACGCCGTGGTTCGGATTGATGATGATCTATTTATTCGGGATCAAACTCGAGCTTCTCCCCATTGGGAAGTTCCTCGATCCGAGTATTTGGCGCAATATTGAAGTCCCCGCTAATACAATTTTCTATTACATGATCCTCACAGGTGCGATAGCTGGCGTGGTTTATATCATCATCACCCTGCTCACCCGTAAAACCAGCCGGACCATCCGTCAATTCATCCATATTGGTGGATTCCTCAGTTTGATCGCCTTGATCGTTTTGGGTTGGAGCTTAACGCCCTATGGCTTCCTCGCTATGGACATCCTGAAGCATATGATCCTGCCGGTGCTGGTCTCCACCTTGGTTTCCTTCGCCGGGACAATGCTCCTGATGCGCAATACGATGCTCGAGACTCTCCGTGAAGATTTCGTTATGGCCGCCAGAGCCAAAGGGCTTTCAGAACATGTCGTGCGAGATAAACACGCCGCCCGAAACGCCTTTCTGCCGGTTTTCACCAACCTGATCATCGGCATCCCCTTTGCGCTCAGCGGCGGGATCATCACAGAGACCATCTTCTCCTGGCCCGGCATGGGGCTGACCCTGCTGCAGGCGGTCAACCTTGAAGACATCCCTCTGGCGATGGGCACCCTGAGTTTTGTCGGCGTTTTGGCGCTCATGGCTCACCTGGTTGCCGATGTCGCCTATGCCTTCCTCGATCCACGCATTCGATATCAATAGGAGGCCGAAATGCAAGCAACAACCATTCAACATAATGTCAAAATTCCGCTCTGGCGGGTACGGCTTCGGCTGGCCTGGAAATCGTTCAAGGCAAACTGGAAACTCTTCGTCCATAACCCAATTGGCGTCATTGGCCTGGTCATCATCCTGATCTTTGCCCTGATGGCCATCTCCCATCCAATTCTGATGAAATACGTGTGGGAACCCAGGGTTTATGACCCCGTGATTGGTTACGATATGGAGATCTTTGCGCACCCCTCTCCGCCCTCCGCAACGCACATTCTGGGTACAGATCCCCTTGGCCGGGATATCCTCAGCCAGCTTCTTTATGGCACCCGCTTTAGCTTCATTCTGGGCATCTCTTCCGCATTGATCTCTGTGATCATCGCCACAACCATTGGCGCTGTTTCGGCCTATTACGGTGGCATTGTCGATATGATATTCATGCGGCTGGCGGATGTGATCACCATGCTGCCCTTCATCGCCATTCTGGTGGTGCTATCCGCCCTTTGGGAATTCACGGGGTTCACCCTGGCGCTCGTCTATGGCCTATTGGTGGGATTTGGCGGTCAAACCATTGTCATCAAATCCCAGGCGCTGAGCATCAAGGTGAAACCCTATATCGAATCGGCCCGGGCTTCTGGCGGTGGTGACTGGCACATCATTCTGACCCATATGCTGCCCAACCTGCTGCCGATCTCCTTTCTCTTCATGATGTTCACAGTGACCAATGCCGTCTTTGCGGAGGCTGCCCTTTCTTTCTTCGGCCTTCTGAACATCCGGATGAGCTGGGGCATCATGATCAACACAGCCCAGGCCGCAGGGTATCTGCTGGCCGGCTCCGAATATCTCTATCTGCTCCTGCCGGCCGGCCTGGCGATCACATTACTCTGTTCAGCATTCTACATGGTCGGTCGGGCGATGGATGAGATCGTCAACCCCCGCCTGCGGGAACGTTAGATTGGAGAAGAACATGACAGACCAAATGCTTCAGGTAAACGACCTGACAATGCACTATAAGACCTCCAAAGGAGAAGTCTCAGCCGTCAACAACGTAAGTTTTGTCGTGGAAAAAGGCCAATCCCTTGGGCTGGTCGGCGAATCAGGCTGCGGAAAGACATCGATTGCCTTTTCATTACTGCGTCTTCTGCCGGATAACGCCGTGATCAAAGGCGGCGATATCATTCTGGATGGCGACAATATCACCAATATGGATAAAAAGGAACTGCTGAAAATCCGCTGGAAAGGCATCTCGATGGTCTTCCAGGCGGCAATGAATGCCCTTAACCCCATATTCACCGTTGGCGACCAAATTATTGAGGCAATCCAGGTTCATGACCCGGAGGTCAATGTTAATGATGCCAAATTGAAGGTTGCCGATTTATTCACCCTGGTGGGGCTGGATCCCCAGTTGATGGATCGCTACCCCCATGAGTTTTCAGGTGGCATGCGCCAACGGGCCGTGATCGCCATGGCTCTGGCTTGTAATCCCAAGCTGATTATCGCTGACGAACCTACCACTGCTCTGGATGTGATCGTTCAGGACCGGATTCTCTCACAGCTCAAGGAAATCCAGGAACGTCTGGATATGAGCATGATCTATATCTCCCACGATATCGCCGTGATTGCGGAAGTGAGCGACCGGATCGGTGTGATGTATGCCGGACGGATGGCGGAATTGGCGGATGCGGACGAGATCTTCAAACACCCCATCCATCCCTACACCTACGCGCTGATGGGTGCATTTCCCAGCATCAAAGGTGCGAAGAAATCCCTGACGACCCTGCCCGGCGAACCGCCGGATTTGCTCAACCCACCCAGCGGCTGCCGTTTCCATCCACGCTGCCCGCGGGCAACCGTGCAATGCCGGCAGGAAACGCCACCCTTCATCGAACATAGCCCCGGACATTTTGCCGCATGCTGGCATCCCATGGAGGTCGAAAATGAGTGACATGAAAAGCCTCGTACAAGTAAAACACCTGGTGAAGAAATTCCCGGTCAGCGCCGGTCTCTTCAAACCCTCAAAATCCTTCATCCACGCCGTGGACGACATCAGTTTTGAAATTGGTTTTGGCTCGTCGTTGGGGCTGGTGGGTGAATCGGGTTGCGGCAAGACCACCACCGGCAAGCTGCTCACCCGGCTCTATGACCCCACCAGCGGCCAAATTGAGATCAATGACCCCAAAGCCGGTCGTGTGG
>CAYUSC010000071.1:11640-12871 GCA_964447265.1 uncultured Candidatus Brevefilum sp. | reverse complement strand
AGAAAAGAAAGCCGCGTTTGATGCGCTTGAAGCAGAATCCGTGACGAATGGATAATCGGGGCTGAGGAATGACTGTTGACATTGACCAACGGGGACGGTTAAAGGAGATTGCTGCCGTTTTTCTGCGTCTGGGTTTCACGGCCTTCGGTGGGCCGGCGGCTGCCCTGGCAATGATGCGCCAGGAGATCGTCATTAAGCGGAAATGGCTGACCGAGGATGAATTCCTCGATTACTGGGGGATTTCCAATCTGGTGCCTGGCCCCAACGCAACGGAACTGGCTATTCATATCGGTTACAAGTATGCCGGGTGGCCGGGATTGATCCTAGCAGGAGTCTGCTATATCATCCCGGCGATGGCGATCGTGCTTGGGCTGGCCTGGGGCTATGTTGAGTTTGGCCGGTTGCCGGCGCTGACGGGCATTCTGGAAGGCATCAAGCCGGTTGTTGTCGCCATTTTACTGTGGGCACTTTGGGGGATGCTGCGTCCAAGGATCAAGCAACCGCTTGGGTTGGTCGTCACGGGCGCGGTATTAATCGGGTATCTCTGGAGCGGGAATCCAATCCTCTGGCTTCTGGTGGGGGGCGCAGTGATGTGGCTATATCACGCGTTGTTCTCCCGCAAGGCGCCGCCTCTGGCACTTTTGGGCGGTATCCCCTTGATGATCCTGAGGCCGTTCTTGCTCCGGCCCTTGGTGGAATTCAACCTCTGGCGGCTTTTCTGGGTCTTTTTGAAAGCGGGTTCGTTGATGTACGGCAGCGGCTATGTCCTGCTGGCTTTCATTCAGGATGACCTGGTGAACCGGCTGGGCTGGTTGACCCAAAATCAGCTACTGGATGCCATCGCCGTGGGACAGGTGACGCCCGGACCTCTGGCGACCACGGCAACCTTTGTCGGGTATCTAACCGGGGGATTTTCGGGCGCTGTCCTGGCGACAGTAGGGATGTTCCTGCCGGGTTTTATTTTTGTGCTGCTGACCCATCCATTGCTGCGCCGGATGCAGGAATCAAAACCCTGGCGGCATTTTCTGGATGGAGTGAATTTCGCGGCTTTGGGGCTGATGGCGGGCGTGATCTGGGATATCGGCAGAACGGTCGCTTTGGAACCCGTTGGGATTGGGATTGGATTGGTCTCCCTGATCTTACTGGTTATCTTCGATCTGCCTGCGCCCTGGTTGATCCTGGGAGGCGCGCTGGTGGGGGTGGGTAAGGTGCTGCTGGGATTCTAGATTGC
>CAYUSC010000071.1:3617-11540 GCA_964447265.1 uncultured Candidatus Brevefilum sp. | reverse complement strand
GGCTTGCTGGTAGCTTGTAAAAATATCGTCGGCCCAACGCCAACCGCTGAACCCACACAGGCAGTGGAACCCACCGGGGAACCCGCTGCAACCGCAACCACAGCGCCAACCGCAACGTCAACGCCTGAAGCGGCGAGATTACCCAGAGTCTTTATCACGCCGGACATCAGCGTGGAAGGTCTGATGAGCGCCTATCGGGCGGTCAAACGGCAGGCGAGCGGTAAAGTCGCCGTGAAGATCTCCAGCGGCGAGCCGGGAGGGCATTACTTCCTCTCACCGGAGATGATCGCCCCGCTGGTTGATGAAGTGAACGGTACCATCGTTGAATGCAACACGGCTTATGGCGGCTCACGGGATACCACCGAATCGCATCTGGCAGTGATGGAGCAGCACGGCTTTTCCGGGATCGCACCGGTGGATGTGATGGATGCCGAGGGGACCATGAGCCTGCCGATTGTCGGTGGGACGCACCTTCAGGAGGATATCGTCGGTTCGCATTTCGGAAATTATGACTTTCTGATCAACCTGGCCCACTTCAAAGGGCACGCGATGGCCGGTTTTGGCGGCGTAATTAAGAATATGTCGATAGGCATCGCATCCAGGGAGGGCAAATGTCTGATCCATACCTCCGGCCTCAACGCCAATTCAATCTGGGGCGGCAATCAGGTGTATTTCCTCGAATCAATGGCGGAGGCGGCCAAAGGCGTGGCTGACTATATGGGCGACAGGGTGATTTATATCAACGTAATGAATAATCTCTCTGTGGATTGTGATTGTGACAATTCCCCGGCGGAACCGACCATGGCGGATATCGGCATTTTGGCGTCATTGGACCCGGTTGCCCTGGATCAGGCCTGTGTGGACCTGGTTTATGCAGCGCCGGATGGGACGGACCTGATTGCCCGTCTTGAGGCCAAGCAGGGGATCACCACGCTGGAGCACGCCGAGGCGATTGGCCTGGGCAGCCGGAAATATGAGCTCTTGTATCTGAGTTGAGGATTGCGGGAGAGGCATCATGAAGATTGGTGAGGTCAGCGAGAAATATGAGCTATCTCAGGATACGCTTCGATTTTATGAACGGGTGGGGTTGATCCCGCCGGTTAACCGTAATGCGAGCGGCATCCGGGATTATAACGAAGCGGATTTGCGGTGGGTCGAATTCATCAAGTGTATGCGGAGCGCCGGCCTGCCGATCGAGGTGTTGACGGAATATGTCAGCCTCGTGATGGAGGGGGATGAAACGATTCAGGAGCGTAAGGCCGTTTTGGAACGGCAGCGGGACCTGCTGGCGGAGCGGATCAAGGAAATGCAGCGAACGATGCTGATCCTGGAATATAAGATCCGGATTTATGATGACCGGGTTCTGAAAACAGAGAAGGTATTGGCCCATGAGACCCACAATGGGCTGAAGTAGATAATTCAACTTTTGGCAAATTTGAGAGGGACTTATGCCATGGTGGGTTGGTCGGTGTCGATCATTGCCATTGCCCGTAACTCGCCTCTGAGGAATTGGCCGCGGGGGGTGGCTCCAAATTCCGGATGCACCTTCCCCCAGTCCCAATCATGATGGGACTTTGTCACCCGCGCGGCGGCCTTGGCGGCGCGTTCCTTGGCGACCTCCGGGAACACGGAGGAAGCAAAACATTCCGCCAGGTCTTCGCTGGCGTTGAAGTTGCGATCCGAGCCGCAAGGCGGAGCTGCGTTACCGGTGTGATACCAGAGGGCTTGCCAATCGAGCTTTGTTTTGGCGCCCAGCTTTTTCATGGCGCGTTCCAGCCACTTCTCAAAACGGCGCAGGGGGAGTTTGAGCCATTCCAGCCGCCCGGCCTGGAGGCTGGTGCGTAGATCGCGTTCAGGCCTGCGCTGCCAGGCATTGTTCCAGCGGTGACCGAGTTCATGCGCCAGGGTCCAATCGGTCCATTCGGCATCCAGTTCCACCGTACCGCCGATCGTCCGTCCGGCGCGGCCGGTGCGGGTGCTGTGACGGAAGGTGGTCTCCTGATTATTGAACACACTGGCGACATCCCGGCCGGATAGGGCCTCGATCCGTTGCAGAATGCTCAGAATGCGCTGGGATTCCGCTGCGGTCCACTCACCTTCCAGAATAGCTTTACTTTTGATTAGCCCGGAATTCAGATCAGCCAAATCTCTCACCTCGTTTTAAACTCGGTTAGTTTATGATAGAAGTGATGTAATTATATCCGGGTTGTAGAATGACTTCATGCCCTTAGGGAGGGTGGATGGCAGTTAATTACCCTGTGCCTGATCGTGAATTAAATGACATTTTGAATCGTTTATTGAATGGGATCCGGCCAATTCTGGGGCGTAACTTCCTGGGGGGATATCTTGGCGGTTCCTTTGCTCATGGCGGCTGGGATGTCTACAGTGATGTCGATTTTGTGATTGTTGTTGAAGAAGACCTCAACCCGAGGATTTTGGATGATCTGAAGGCCGTCCATGCAGGTGTTTTTACGATAAACCACTATTGGGCTAAACATCTGGAAGGCTCCTATTTCCCCCGAGCCGTGTTATCGGATTTGAACCGGACGAACGAACCGCTCTGGTATCTTGATAATGGCAGCCTCAACTTTGAACGTTCGACCCACGACAATACATTAGTCAACCGATGGGTGCTGCGTGAATTTGGGCTGATCCTGGAAGGCCCCGAACCCTCACTTTGGATCCCCCGTATCCCTGAAATTTTCCTGAAAGCGGAAGTTTGGTGGACGATGCGGGAATGGGGCGGCGATATTCTCTCGGGCGCTTACCGGATTTCCAATCGATTCTCCCAGACCTTTACCGTACTGATGTTTTGCCGAATGCTGCATACCCTTTCAACCGGAAAGGTGCAATCCAAGCAGACCGGAGCCGCCTGGGCCAGGGCGATCCTGGCGCCAAAGTGGGTGCCTTTGATTGATGATGCCCTGAGCGCCCGGTTAAATCAATATCAAAAAATCCATGAACAGGCTGATCCCCAGAAGATTCGGGATACCCGGGATTTCATCCGCTACGCGTTGATGGAAGTCAAGAACCTCACTGGTTTTCAAAATTAAATATTATTCAACGATAAGCCTTAGGTATAATTGGGGGTGATAGTGCCCCGATTTGAAAGGTGGTTCATATGGCTGATAAGGTTGGAATCCTCACCGGCGGCAGCGATTGCCCCGGCTTGAACGCCTCCATTCGCGGGTTCGGCAAGGCCGCCCGGAATACTTACGGGATGGAATTGGTCGGGTTCCGGGATGGTTTCCGCGGCCTGGTGGAAAACCGGACCATTGACCTCAGCGGGGACGCCCTTTCCAACATCCTTACAGCCGGAGGGACGATCCTCGGGACCAGCCGGGAGATTCCCCAGGCGATGGTCAAAGCGGGGAAAACAGAGGATTTGACGGGCGATGCGGTGAAGGCTTATCACGCCAATAAATTGGATGCGCTGGTCTGCATCGGCGGCCGCGAAACCCAGGAAGCTGCACTGAGGCTGAAACAAGCCGGATTGAACGTCCTCACACTGCCGAAATCGGCGGATAATGACGTCCCGATGACGGATACCACCATCGGGTTTGACACGGCCAAGGATATCGCCACCGAAGCGATTGACCGGCTGCACAGCACGGCCAACAGCAACCACCGGATCATCATTGTGGAGCTCATGGGACGTGAGGTGGGTTGGTTGACCCTCGGCGCGGGTATAGCTGCGGGGGCGGATGTGATCCTTATCCCTGAGATTCCTTACAACATAGACAAGATTTCTAAGGCGATTTTGGAGCGCAACAAGGCTGGAAAAATGTTCAGCATTGTGGCCGTGGCCGAAGGGGCCACGTCTTCCGAGCTGGTGGCGTTCTTCGAGCGTTCGATCAGGATCGATCAGAAAAAACACGACAGCAGTCCTGAAGAGGATATGTCCCAAAAGATGGAAGCGCTCAAACGCAAGTATGGCGGCCAGACGCTTTTGCTGGCAAACCGCCTGGAAGAATCGACCGGGCTGGAGAGCCGGATCACCATCCTGGGCTATCTGCTGCGGGGTGGGGCGCCCTCGGCCAGTGACCGGGTGCTGGCGACTCAGTTGGGCACCCGCGCAGCGGATCTGGTTGCCGAAGGTCAGTTCGGGTTCATGGTTGGTTACCGTCACGGCGGTGCCGATTGCGTCCTGCTGGAGGACGTGGCAGGCTGCCAAAAGAAGGTGCCGCTGGATCATTCCTGGATCAAAAGCGCCCGGCATGTGGGTACCATTTTAGGCGATTGATCTTCATTTACCCTAATTAAAACGACCTCCTGGTGGGGTTTCACCGGGAGGTTTTTTATTTTCCAATGTTGCGTTGAATAAATTGATCGGTTATAGGATAAAATCAGGCTGAGGAGTGACTTATGAAATTTCTAATGAGTTTGTTCGACCTGCGGGGATTGAAAGTTTGGCGGATTATTGTTGCGTTGCTTGTGAACCTGTTGGTGATGGCTTTTTTGTTTGTGGGCCTCAATGCCTTACTGGTTCAACAGGGAGGCTGGCAGGACGGGATGGATATCAGCTTGATGTTGTGGGTCTTTTTGACCAGCGGGCTGATTGGCTTTGGGATCGCGTGGCTCACCCATGTGGAACGGGGAATCAGTTATGCAGCCTGGGGATCGATCGGTTCGTTCGCCGTGGTCACCGTCCTGATGTCCGAATCCGGATTGCTGGCCCTGTTGGTGGGTTTCATGGCCTTGATGGGCGGTTATAACGGCGGCTTGATCGGCTACCGCCTTAATCAGAAGAAGCAGGAATAATAAATCGGTTGGATTGATCATAGTTTAGATATTTCGAGGATGGATCATGACACTTAACTTGGAATGGCAGCATCGGATCATGTCCTGGCGGCAGGAACTTTCTCAGCATCTCTATCAGCCTCTGGGCGAGGTTGCCTGGGAAGCGGCTTTTACTTATGACCAATTGCGCCTGGATGAAGCCCTGGAGCAATTGTCCTTTGAACCGATCGCGCCCGGGACGCCCTGGGGCGCAAAGTGGGAATATGGCTGGTTCCGCGGTGAGGTCACCATCCCCGAATTTGGCCAGGGACAGATGATCGCGGTGATGCCTGATGTTGGCATTGAGCCAACGATGATCATCGAGATTATTGACGGTAAGGTGACGCCGATCCTGTCCGACACGGTAGCCGAAGCGGTGGTTTATGTCAATGGCGAATATGCCGGCGCGATTGACCACAAGCATAAGGTGATCCATCTGACCGATTCAGCCCGGGCCGGCGAGACCTTCTCGATCGTGCTGGAGGCCTATGCCGGGCATGGACCTCGCGAGTGGCATGCCGGACCGACCCCACCCGAAAGAGAGACCGTGCCGGAACCCCCGGCCCAGCAGTGCAAGATCGGGCAGAGCCATTTTGGGATCTGGATGGAACCGGTCTATCAACTGCTGATGGATGTGGAAACCTTGTGGGATATCCGCGAGAACATCGACCCCGAATCGCTGCGTTTGATGGAGATTGATGACGGTCTCAAGGATTTCTCCGTAATCGTCAATTTCGAGACCGACCTGATGACCATGCTGGGGACGGTGATGGCAGCCCGGGAGCGCCTCAGACCGCTGATGGAGAAGCACAACGGGGATACCACGCCGGAGATGATCGGCTTTGGGCACGCGCATATCGACGTGGCCTGGCTTTGGCCGCTGGCCGAGACCGAGCGCAAGTGCGTGCGGACCTTCAGCACCCAGCTTGACCTGATGAAACGCTATCCCGAATACATTTTCCTGCAGAGCCAGCCGCACCTCTACCGGATGGTTCAGCAGCATTACCCGGAGCTCTACGCGCAGATCAAGGATGCTGCCCGGCGCGGGCAGTGGATCGCCGATGGGGCATCCTGGGTGGAGCCGGATACCAATATCAGCAGCGGTGAAAGCCTGATTCGCCAGTTGATTCACGGCAAGCGCTTTTACCGGGAGGAATTTGGTGTGGAGAGCAAATTGCTCTGGCTGCCGGATGTCTTTGGTTATTCCGGCGCGCTGCCGCAGATCATGCGCGGCTGCGGGGTGGAATATTTCTCGACCCAGAAGATCCTTTGGGCTTATAACGGCGGGGAGCAGTTCCCCTACAACACCTTCATCTGGGAAGGGATTGACGGTTCCCGGGTGAAGGCCCATTTCCATAACGATTACAACAGCGAGACCAATCCAGGTACTGTGATCAAGCGCTGGAAGGAACGGCTGCAGAAAGACGGCTTCTCCAAGCGCCTCTATCCATTTGGGCATGGCGATGGCGGCGGCGGACCGACCCGCGAACATCTGGAATATATCCGGCGGGAAGGGAATTTGGAGGGCGTGCCGAAGTTCAGGATGGCTGCGCCAATGGACTTCTTCCTGGCCCAGGATGAGGAGGGCTGGCCGAATGTGACCTATACCGGCGAGCTGTATTTCCAGGCCCACCGCGGCACCTACACCTCCCAGGCCCGCACCAAAGCGCTCAACCGGCGTAGTGAATTTGCCCTGCGAGAGGCGGAGCTTTGGGGCGCGGCGGCTGGGATGCTGGCGGATTTTGAGTTTCCCTATGCGCTGTGGGATGAATCCTGGAAGACCGTGCTCTTGAACCAGTTCCATGATATCCTGCCTGGTTCCTCAATCCATCGCGTCTACGAAGAAGCGGAAGCGCAGCTTGGCGGCGTGGTGGCAGCGGCGGATGGGATAGCCGTGGATGCCCGAGCTGCTCTGGTGGGAGATGGGGCGGGGCTGACGGTGTTCAACTCGCTCTCCTGGGACCGCAAGGGGATCATCCCGCTGCCGAAGGGCATGGCAGGGTTGGTGGATGAGGCGGGG
Source organism: uncultured Candidatus Brevefilum sp. (assembly GCA_964447265.1). Lineage (GTDB taxonomy): Bacteria > Chloroflexota > Anaerolineae > Anaerolineales > Anaerolineaceae > Brevifilum. Next base: position 4,741 of record CAYUSC010000071.1, on the reverse strand, counting down.
CAGCCCGTACCGGCGCAGGTGCAGGATGGGAAAACTTTCGCGGAAGTCACGATTCCAGCCTGTGGTTGGGCCGGATTTGGAGTCGGAAAAGCCGAAATTCCCGAATCTGTGATTCTGGCGACTCCTAATTCGATGGAAAATGACCTGGTAAGAATCAAATTCAACGAATTCGGCGAAATTTCAAGCGTTTTCGACAAAATTGAACAAAAAGAACTGGCCGCGGGCTTGTGCAATCGCTTCCGGATGTATCAGGACATCCCCAGCGCCTTTGATGCCTGGGATATCGACAGCATGTACAAACTCTCACCGGTGGAACTACCCGAAAAGGCGGAGATTAAAGTTTCAGCGGTTGGTCCGCTGTTCGGATCGCTGGTGATCACCCGCAAACTGAACGAGTCCACAATGACCCAAACCGTGACGCTCAGACGCGATTCCCGCCGTGTGGATTTCCACACCGTGGTGGACTGGCAGGAACGACATAAGCTGCTGAAGGTGGACTTCCCGGTGGATTACCACGTGCAGGAAGCGCTGCATGAGATCCAGTTTGGGCATCTCGCCCGACCGACTCACCGCTCGCGCCAAATTGACCAGGACCGCTTTGAGGTCTGCAACCAGAAATGGACGGCCCTGGTGGAGCCGGAACGCGGCTTTGCCATTCTGAACGATTCCAAGTATGGGGTGGATGTCTTCGAAAACAGCATCAACCTGACTCTGCTTAAATCCGCCCTGGCGCCTGATATGACCGCTGACCGGGGCAGGCAGGAATTCACCTATGCTTTCACCTTCTGGAATTCACCACTGGCGGAAAGCGACCTCGTACGGGAGGGGTATGAACTCAATATCCCGCTGCAGGCAACCTCCGGCACCCGGAAATCCGCCTCCCTGTTCCAGGTGAGCAAGGCCAATATCATCATCGAGACGGTCAAACCCGCCGAGGAACCCGGCGCAGGGGATGTGGTGGTGCGGTGTTATGAGGCGCTGGGCAATACCACCCGCGCTTCCCTAACTACCAGCTTGCCCTTTATGCATGCTTATTTGACGGATATGCTGGAAAATCCGCTGAAGGAATTGGCGCTGGATGAGGGTGAGGTAGCGCTTGAATTCCATCCCTTCGAGATCAAGAC
>CAYUSC010000071.1:0-3517 GCA_964447265.1 uncultured Candidatus Brevefilum sp. | reverse complement strand
CCGAGCTGCTTTTTAGATGGCATCAGGCCTCCGGCCAATAGGGCCCATAGGTCAGCACGGACTGGAACCAATCCACCAGGGCAGGGCTGGCGATGACCTTCTCCTGCCAGTTAGGCAGGGCGAAGAAGTCATGGAAGCGGCCGGTGGTGATCTGGTCCAATGTCAGGGGGCGTTCCTTGGGGGGATAGTCGAAGAAGTTATCCACGGAGAAGAGATAGGTGTTGGGCAGGATCTCCCGCTCTTCTGCGGTGGTGGTCATTACGGTGGCGGCGGTCAGCGCGGCCTGGTGCATGAAGATGCTGTAGGCCTGGTTTTGCTGGTAAAAGGCTTTGTAATCCGGGAGGGCATAGGTCTGCACGAAGCAATCCGCCCAGGTACGCAGCAGGCGCTTCTCGGGGCGGACCACCAGCAGGCCGGCATTCACATACAGCCGCAGGTCCACCTTGTCAATCGCGGTGGTGACGGGTGTCAGGGCGTCGGCGTCTATTGAAAAATGAGCGAGATATTTCTGCCAGAACTCGGGCAGCGGCGCATCCAGCGGCGCGCCGATATTGGCGATATCCGTGGGGCGAAAGGCCAGGGCAATGTTCTTTGGCAGGATGAAGTCAAAGGGCGCCTGGTGGATGAAACCGGTGCGATCATGCCAGGCCAGGATGACCTCTTCCTTTTCGGCGCGTTCTTCGGCCACCGCGGCAGTCAGGGTCTTCCCGGCGAAGGGAAAACGCCTGATGGCATCATCCAGGGGGAAGGGGATCAGCTCCACATCCAAATCCTGAAGAGGCTCCAGGGCCGGTCCCTGCAGGGGCTGGTCTTCGGGCGTGTAGATCCAGACGGGCAGGTCAGCCAGCACGCCGCCGAAATGGCGCAGGCTCTTGACCAGCATCAAGGATTGCACTTCGTAGTTTTGAGCGGCGAAAAAACCTAATACGACCTTTTCCTGATTTCCCATCGTCTCTCCTTTTCTGCGATGAAGGCGGTTCTAATTAACAGTATAAAGGAAAAATGGGTAAAGTGTGCCCTACTGCGGTGGCATTTTTATGGTTGGGAAATAAAAAATCCCGGAAGGAATGCCTTCCGGGATCGGGTTGATTAACCATCGTAACCGGGGGCGTCATCCAGCAGACGTTTTTCGCCTTGCAGAGCCCGGATGTGGGAGACTTCCTGCGAAACTTCGATGCAGCCCCGATAGGCGCCGCCTTCATCCCTCAGGGCGAAATAGCGGATATGGACGAATGCTTCACCGGCCTGGATCCAGAATTCGGCGACGTCCCGCTTGCCGGAGCGGAAATCATCCAGGATGATCTGTACTTTATGGACGCTTTGGGGTGGGTGGCATTTGGTGACAGCCCGGCCGATGATCGCGGGGGAGCGGTCAAAGATGCGATGCTTGCCCTGCGAGAAATAGCGGACTTCGTCGTGCTCATCCACGAAGGTGACATCGACAGGCAGGTTGGTGAGCATCAGGTTGACCTGTTCTTGGCTCAGGAGTCCGGTATCCAGGTTCAGGAGTTCTTCCCTCTCCGTGCCTTTCGGCTGGGGGGTTGGGTCAGGCTGGGTTGAAGTCTCGGGCTGCCATTCAACCTGAGGTCTGACGTTGAAATAGCCGATTTGCTCTTCCTGCGCCCGGATATCCGCCCATTCGGATTCCGTCAGGCGGTTCAGGGCTTCGGGGAAGAGGATTTTTTCTTCTTTATAAATCATTTCACGGATGGCGTTCCCCAGTGGGACGAACAGACTGGCGGTGGCTTCCTGATTTGGATTTTCTTCATTTAGGACGGCTTTGAATTCGCGAAGCTGCTCTCGGATCTCATTATGGACGCCCCACATTACAGTTGAGGGGCCCTCAAAACCTTTTTTCTCCAGATAGGGAAAGAGCAGATTTTCTTTACGGGAGTAATGTTTTTCAATATTCTTCAGTTCATCCGTCTGACGGCGTAATCTCTCCAGAGCTCCGGCCTGACCGTCATCCCAGTGATTAAGGCTTTCGGCCATGACCTCGAGCAAGCGGATAATGACTTCATTTTCCATCCGGAAGGTGTAAATTGGATGGCCGGGAAGCGACTCGGGGGCAGGTTCCTCATCGAGAGAATCACGGAATACCGCGACATGCAGGTCGCAGAGACGTTGAATTTCACCGACGGGGACGCCTTCGGCAATCATAGCCCTTTCAGCGTCGGCAATCTCACCAGCCGATGCGCCGCGAATGGCGTCACCGAATTTGTCCTGAAGGTCTGCCACGCTTTCACCGGCGTGGAGCCTCTTGATCACTTCCAGCAGGGCCTGTTTGCGCTTTGAAACATTATCGATATGTTCACTCATAAGACTCTCCTCAATGGGGACGAATAAATATTAATTGACCGTTGACCAGTGAACGGTCAAGGGCGCCCGGATGGCGCCGGTGGGGCAGAGGTCCTCACACGCTGTGCAATAGGTGCAGCTTGCCGGGTTCTTAAATTCAGGCCCCAGGCTTTTCATTACCAGAGCGTTTTCAGGGCAGCCGGTGACGCAAGCGCCGCACAGGGTGCAGAGGTTTTTATTGATGATGGGAAGGGATTGCTTTTCCATTGGCACTCCTTGAATTTACTCTACAAAGAATACCAAAAATATCCGATTTAGAATACGACTTAAGTCAGATCAGGAAGAAAGCGTAATGGAAAAGATAGGGTTATGGTAGAGGCAATTCGGCGATCTGATACAATCCGAGCTTATCAATCAGGACGATCTCGGAACGGCTCCGGCTGATCAATTGGAGGTGTTCGAATTCACGCAATAATCGACCGACAATGTCGCGGGTGGTGCCGATTTCAGCGGCGATCTCTTCCTGCGTCCAGTCATTGCCGCTGGGCTGCAACCCTTCGGCTAATTGGAGGATGAAGCGGGCAAGTCGAGTCCGGACGGGATAGAGGGACAGGTTGGCGACTTTTTCCGTCAGGTTTCCAATGCGGTTGGCTAATTGCTTTAATAACTGGGTTGAGAAATCAGGGTGTCGTGTGATCAGGTGATTGAAATCTGCAGCGGCGAGCGCATAGAGTTCAGCGTCGTTGACGACATCAATGGTTGCCCGGTTTCGCTGGGGTGTGGATAACAGGGAGATGATATTAACCGGTTCGGGCGAACTGAACCGCGCCAAAACCTGAATCCGGCCATCAGGATTCATCCGGATTGCACGCAAGGTGCCGGAACGGATGAAATAGCAAAATTCAGATGGGTCATTTTCGATCAACAACGTGTGCCCCGCGGTGATATGACGAACAACCAGACGTTGTCCAATGGCCCGTTGAGTCTCCGGGATTAACGGCTTGAATAAGGGGAAATGCTGCAGATCAGGGATGTTCATGCAGTGGAATCCTATCAACCAATCGTCTACGGTCCATTTTACCAGTCTTGAGCGCGCAAATGGTAAGTGGCGGATAGGATTCCACTTCTCGGTTTACCACTTTGCGTGGTGATCCTCCGCCCAGCCGATGGCCTCCTCAATGGGATAGACCTCGCCCGAATCGGATTTTACGGTACCGCT
>CAYUSC010000070.1:7838-13016 GCA_964447265.1 uncultured Candidatus Brevefilum sp. | reverse complement strand
CCTGAAAGCGAAGCTGAGAGTAACGAGAAACCCAACTTCAAATAGCTGACAAACAGGGCAAAGCCAAAGAGACCAAAGATGATCGAAGGCACACCGGCCAGAATCTCCACACCGGTCCGGGCTGCTTTGACCAGGAGGGCGACCAGCTTGCTCTCACGGGAAGCATCCCCAGCATATTCCACCAGATAGACTGCCGCGCCGACACCCAACGGCGTCGCGATGGCGATGGTCAGCACCACCAAATAGAGCGTGGTCACAATGGTTGTGGACATACCGCCCTCACCGGAAACGCCGCCAGCCGGTCGAGTGGTCAGGAATTCCAGGTTGATAAGGGGCAGGCCTTGAGAAAGGACGTAACCGATAATCCAGAATACCGCTGCAACCGCCAGGAGTCCACACAGCCAGACCAGGATGTAGCCAATCGTCTGAAAGACGTTTTGTCGTTTCAAATTCCGTTTATTCTTTGCCAGGCTGACAATTGATTCAACTTCGGTGGTCATCTCAGGACTCCTTTCTGGAACGCAGCATGAAGCGAGCCGTACTGTTGACCAGCATAATCATGATGAACAGCAGCACACCTGTGAAGAACAGCGCCGACCGGTGCGCGCCGGCCGCATAGTTGATCTCCACCGCGATATTCCCGGTCAATGTCCGGGCAGTATTCAGGAAAAGGGTCAGCGGGTTATCATTCAACGGGGTTGGCATCGCAATCGAATTGCCAATCACCATGATCATCGCCATGGTCTCACCCAGCGCACGACCAATCCCAAGGATGACGGCCGCAATGATGCCGGAACGGGCCGCGGGCAGGATCACTTTCACGATCGTCTGCCAATGGGTGCCGCCCAGCGCCAGGGAGCCTTCCTTATATTCACGGGGGACGGCGCGGATGGCGTCCTCCGCAATATTCGTCACCGTGGGAATGATCATCACTGCCAGGATAATGGAGGCATTCAGCAGCCCGAACCCGGTATTACGGCTCACTTCAATATTCCGGATTAATGGCGCTAAAACGACCATACCAAACAAGCCATAAACGACAGATGGGATCCCGGCCAGCAACTCAATTGCAGGGCGGATGGTCTCTCTGACCGCTTTGGGAGCCACTTCCGCCAGAAGGATTGCCGTCCCGATGGACAAGGGAACGCCAATCACCACGGAGCCAAATGTGCTCAAAATCGAGCCAACGATCATCGGTAAAAGACCAAATTGGGCATCCGCCGTACCAATAATGGAACCTGGCCGCCAAATTGTGCCGGTCAGCATGGTCCCAATACCAATTTCTTCGATGGAGTCCCAGGCTTCCGTCATGGTGAACAGGAAGATCAAAGCCACAATGATGATACAGCTCAGGGCAGTTGCCAATAGGATGTAACGGACCGCCCGGTCAACAAAATCACGCTGCTTGGGGCTTTCCTCAAAATATTGGCCGGTTTTCATCAGCCCAAAGATCAGCCCTGCGGGGAGAATGATTATTTCCGCGAACCAGAACAACCCGGCTCCAATTACCTTCAGAATTGAACGGACTGGAACAACCGATTCACCTGCAAAGACGCTGGATGAGATAGCGAAGACAATAATAATGAAATAATAAATAATGAAAATGATCAAGCTGCTCAGGATAAAAGTTCTGGCCCAGTTTTTATAGAGCCAAATCCCCCGAGCGACTAACCCGACCAGTGCCCCGGCCAGAATAGCGCCAATGGCATAATGGACATGGGTCAGTTTGAGAAGGCTATCTTCGTCTACTGTGACAAAATTGGGATTGATAAAAAGGTATACTGCAAAAGCGATCGCTGCTAGAGCTGCTGCGCCAAGGATAATGGCTAAGGTTTTTGTAAAAAAGCGAACAATAAATGGTTTTCGAATGGTCTTGAACGATTGATTCGCCATCTCTATTTCCTGATTATTGAAGAAGCCTCCCAATTATACTGGCTCTTCATCCAATTCTGTCAATTTTCAAGATTTCCGGAGAGGTCTTTCGACCTCTCCGGACTTACCAACTCAGAAGTTGTTACTGGACAGTGATGTAATCTTCAGCCACAATGGCCTGGCCCATATCACTCAGGATGAAATCGAGGAAAGCTTGAGCCAGTTCACCGGGTTCGCCGTTGGTGAGCATGTTCAACGGGCGGAAAATGGAGTAGGAACCATTTTTGACGTTATCAACGGTTGGAGCAACGCCATCAATCGCAACGGCATTGATGCTCTCGTCAAGGAAACCGAAGGAGAGAAAACCGATGGTGTCAGGTGTTGTCGCAACGGTGGTACGAACCTGTCCGTTGGACTGCTGAAGAATTGCGCTCTCAGTGATCACAGCTTCGCTGTCGCCAGCAGCCATAACCAGTTCTTCGAAAGCAGCACGAGTACCGGAACCTTCTTCACGGGACACAACAATGATCTCGGCATCGGGGCCGCCAACTTCAGAGTAGTTGGTGATCTCGCCGGAGAAGATCGCTTTGACCTGGTCAATCGTCAGCGAAGGCAGTTCAAGATCGGGGTTGGTTACAATCGCGATGCCGTCATAGGCAATCGTGAAAACCTGGAGTTCCGGGAAGGTTTCAAATTCAGAATCTTTGACATTGCGTGAAGCAGTACCAATATTGACAGTGCCTTCACCAGCGGAGGTCACGCCAACACTGGAGCCGCCGCCCTGCACTTCAATGGTGACGTCCGGGTTATCAGCCATGAAAGCTTCGGCCAGGACTTCAGCCAGAGGCTGAACAGTGGTGGAACCGGCAAGCTGGATTTGACCTGAAAGTGCAACAGCTTCGGTGGTTGCGGCTACTTCGGCATTTTCTTCTTCGGTCACGGTGATGTAATCTTCAGCCACAATGGCCTGACCAGCATCACTGAGGATGAAATCAAGGAAAGCCTGGGCTAATTCAGCGGGTTCGCCGTTGGTGAGCATGTTCAACGGGCGGAAGATTGGGTATGTGCCGTTTTTGACATTTGAAACAGAGGGCTCAACACCGTCGATTTCAACTGTGCTGATACTCTCATCGAGGAAACCAAAGGACAGATAACCAATGGTGTCCGGGGTTGTTGCAACGGTGGTGCGAACCTGACCGTTGGACTGCTGAAGGATTGCGTTTTCGACGATCACAGCTTCGGTGTCACCCGTTGCCATAACCAGCTCTTCAAAAGCCGCGCGGGTACCGGAACCTTCTTCACGGGAAACAACAACGATCTCCGCATCAGGGCCGCCAACTTCAGAATAATTGGTGATTTCGCCCGCGAAGATCGCTTTGACCTGATCAATCGACAATGAAGGCAATGAAAGGTCGGGGTTGGTCACAATGGCAATCCCATCATAAGCAATTGTGATCACGTTGAGATCCGGGAACTCAGTAAACTCAGATTCCTTCACATTCCGAGAGGCGGTCCCGATGTCAACTGTGCCCTCACCGGCAGAGGTAACTCCAACGCTGGAGCCGCCACCCTGCACTTCAATGGTAACATCCGGGTTATCCGCCATAAAGGCTTCAGCCAGGACTTCCGCAAGAGGTTGCACTGTGGTGGAACCGGCAAGTTGCAACTGACCTGAAAGACTGCCGGATTCGACTACTGCCTCAGTGGCAGTAGGTTGTTCTGTTTCCACACTTAGGTCGGGAACGCAGGCAGAGAACACCATAGCGCTGACCATAATGAGGACGGTAAGAACGAACAAATTACGACGCATTTTTTCTCCTTTGTGAGAATGAACTAAGATATTGTCCGACATTACGAATCTTAGCAGATCGCATTTAACGGCGCTGCAACTGGCAATTAACGCATTGTGAATTGTATGTTAATTCCATCTGGTAAAGAAGTGGCAATTGTAAACTCCTATTAAAACCCCTTGAATTAATAATACTAATTAGAGTATAATTATCATATATTGTGAAGAAAAACACAAATAATAAAGGATAAAAAAATGAAAAAATATGATGCTGTGATCATTGGCGCGGGACCTGCTGGCCAGACTTGCGCCGTTAGAATTGCGGAATTGGGTGGAAAAGTCGCAGTCATAGAACGGGATTTCATCGGCGGGATCTGTACGAATTGGGGCTGCACCCCCAGCAAGGCCATGATCGAATCGGCCAAAGTTGCCCGCGAAGTGGAAACCAGCGCCAAATATGGCGTGAATGTGGATAGCTTCGAGATTGATTTCCCCACCGTGGCGGAACGGAGAAATAAAGTTGTTTTGAACACCCGCCAATCCATCACGGAGCTGCTGAAATACCACAACGTGGATATCTATCAGGGTGAGGCGGAAGTCCTCTCACCCACCGAGGTCAAAGTCCGTTTCGGCAAGTTGAATAACGAGACCTTTGAAATGAATTACTCCGGTGCGGAGGAAACTCTGGCAACCGACAATGTTGTTCTGGCGACCGGTTCCAAACCTCTGATCCCCGGCTTCATTGACGAGAGCGACCCCACCATCGTGAGCAGCCACGCCTTGATCACCATTGACGAACTGCCGGAAACGCTGACCATCGTCGGCGGCGGCGTGATCGGAATGGAATTTGCCACCATCTTCTCCAACCTGGGCAGCAAAGTCACCGTGGTTGAACTCCTGCCCCGCGTCCTGGCGATGATGGATGAGGACATATCCTCAGAGATCACCCACATTATGGAAAGCCGCGGTGTCCGCATCCTTACCAATCACAAGGTGACCGGCCTGGCAAATGGCGTCTTGAAAGCCATCAATCAGGCAACCGGCGAAGAAGTGGAAGTCCGCTCTCAGATGAACCTGATCGCCATCGGGCGGACCGCCGTCCTCCAGGAATCGCTTTACGATCACCTGGGTTTGGCTTATTCCCGCAAAGGCGTTGAAGTGGATGATACTCTCGCCACCTCAGTGCCCGGCGTCTGGGCGGTTGGCGACACCACCGGCAAGTCCATCCTGGCCCACTGCGGCATCCAGCAAGGCATCATTTGCGCCGAGAACATTATGCGCAAGGGCGGCAGTCCCCGCCTGATGGATTACAGCGTTGTGCCCGCTATTGTCTACAGCCTGCCAGAAATTTTCATGATCGGCGCAGTCCCAGCCAACCTGAGCAATGTTGAGGTCGTCAAGGTACCGTTCAGCGCCAACCTGCGGGCCAACATCGAAGAGCACACCGAAGGCTTCATCAAGCTCTGGATTCGGGATAACCGCCTCGTCGCCGCTCAGGCCCTCGGTTTCATGGTCTC
>CAYUSC010000070.1:0-7738 GCA_964447265.1 uncultured Candidatus Brevefilum sp. | reverse complement strand
TATTCCTGCCACTCGGTGTGGAACACGCCTTCCCGGTCCACCCGGCGGTAAGTGTGCGCCCCGAAGTAATCCCGCTGCGCCTGGGTCAGGTTGGCGGGCAGCCTGGCGGAGCGGAAAGCGTCAAAATAGGCCAGCCCGGCGCTCATCGCGTAAACCGGGATGCCCAGGCTGACGGCAGTCGAGATCACATGCCGCATCGCGCCCTGGCGCATCACCACCAGTTCACGGAAGTGTTCATCCAGTAGCAGATTGGTCAGCTTGGGGTCGCGCTCGAAAGCGCCCATGATATCATCCAGCAAATCCGCCCGGATGATGCAGCCGGCCCGCCAGATGGCAGCGATGGTCTTCAAATCCAGTCCATAGCCGTACTCCTCAGAAGCCAGTTGGAGCAGCCGGAACCCCTGCGCATAAGAGAGGATCTTGCTGGCATAAAGCGCTTCCTTGATCGCATTCACCAACTGTTCGCGGTCGCCCTTGAAGGTCGGTTCCGGGCCAGTCAGCCATTCGCTGGCTTCCACCCGTTCTTCCTTCATTCCGGAGATGATCCGGCTGGTGACGGCCGCATTGATCGTGTGGATCGGCACGCCCAGGTCCAGCGCATTCTGGCTGGTCCAACGGCCGGTGCCCTTTTGTTGGGCTTCGTCTAAAATCAAATCCACCAGCGGCAGACCGGTTTCCGGATCCATCCGCTTGAGGATTTCGCTGGTGATTTCAATCAAATACGAAGACAGTGCGCCCTGATTCCACTCGGTGAATAGCTCGCCAATCTCAGCGGCGCTGAGGCCTGCGCCCCGCCGCAAGAGGTCATAGGCTTCAGCAATCAATTGCATGTCGCCGTATTCAATCCCGTTATGTACCATCTTGACGTAATGACCCGCGCCCTCAGGCCCAATATAAGCCACGCAAGGCTCCCCATCCGGGGCTTTTGCCGCGGCGGCTTCAAAGATGGGCTGAACAACCTCCCAGGCATACGGATCGCCGCCAGGCATGATACTGGGGCCGTTTAAAGCGCCTTCTTCGCCACCAGAAACGCCCGTACCCAGAAAAAGTAATCCTTCGGCGTTTAGTTCTCGGGTTCTGCGAGCGGTATCCTCGAAATAAGAGTTTCCCCCGTCAATCAGGATGTCGCCCGGTTCGAGATAGGGTTTGAGATCAGCAATAACAGCATCCACTGCCGGACCGGCCTTGACCATCAGCATGATTCGGCGCGGTTTTTCGAGCGTTTCCGCAAATTCAGCGTAGGTATAGGTCCCGATGATCCCGGCGTTCTTCGCCGGACCCTCCAGAAATTCCAATGTCTTATTTTCAGTTCGGTTGAAGACCGCCACCGGAAATCCCCGGCGGCTGATATTCAATGCCAGATTGCTGCCCATCACGCCCATGCCGACGACGCCAAATTTTGCTTTTTCCATTATTCGTTCTCCATAAGGACTTTTTGTTTTTTATTGTACCCGATAGAGGTGCTCGCCTGCATTTCTGACCAGCAAAATTCCCTCGTCTTCACGTCCTGCCCAATCATCAATTCGGATGGACTTCGGGTCACGATAGCCAAGGTTAATAGCCCGGCAGACCGATTCCGGAATTCCGGTTGCGAGCGTCACTTTGATTCGAGCCGTCTCATTACCGGTCCTGATATCGAACCACCCTCGCCCTTTGACATGCGTGGCATGGGCCAGCACACCCAGAGGATAATCCTTGAACTGATCCCACTGCGAGGTGAAATAATCAATGACATGATAGCCAATTTCCTCCAGGATCGCACCGTGGGTGGGGCTGATCTCGTGGATATGCGGCGCGTAAATGATCACTTCGCCGCCATCGGCCACAACCGGCTCAACCTCATACATCCCTTTCGCCCCCACCCAAAGGTCCGTGTACATCGGGGGCATCACGGATAGCACGCGTTGATATGTCCGCCCTGTCCGGATGATATGCTTTTCAGCGCTCAATTCCGAGGCATCCTCCCAGGCCGTCTCGGGTGAACCGGTAAAAATACCATAAGTTCCACCGCCATCAAGCACAAAGGCAAAGCAGGTCCTGGGCTTTTCAATCATCTCGGCTGCCCGGTCAATCATCGCCCGAACAGGGGTATAACCGGAACCGATCAGAGTATAGCTGGTCAGCAATGCGCCCAGCCAATGGGTCAGGTTGATCACCTCCGGCCCGGAAATCCCGGGAAAGAAATACTTGTTCCCGCCGGAAAAGCCCACAACTTCATGCGGGAAAACCGGCCCAAATATGATCAGATGGTCATAATCGAAAATCCGGCGGTTGATACGCACAATCAAATCCTGGTGCAGTTTTCCGCGGGAGATCTTGGTGATTTCTTCTTCCGTGATCAGACCGATGGTCGCCAGGCTCATCGGGTCATCCCAGGAATGATTGAATATCCGACTGGCGCCGATCCGTCCGTCCACCACTTCCTGACCGAACAATCCGCTCAGTTCTGCGGGGCTGAGGGCAGGATGCGTACCCAGAGCTACTATGAAATCCAATTGACTGACCACGGGTGCGAGAGATGCACGGATGACCTCAAAAACCTGCTGGGTTGGCATCGTTCGAGTGGTATCCGGCACCAGGATCAGAACTCGCTGGCCCGCCAGGTCCATATTCTTCAACTTAGTCTTGATAAATGAAGATATTTGTTCCTTGCTGAGGTAATTGTCACTCTGGATGCTGTCGTTCATGATTAAAACCTTCTATTGATAATGAAATTTTATATGGATAATCCACGTGCTTTAGCCCTCTCGGCCAGCCAGGTTTCTTCGGTTTCCGGAACCGAAGGAAGTTCCTCCGGATCACGGAGCGTCAGAGAGATGGCGCCTTCCGGGCAATGATGGGCGCATACGCCGCACCCGACACATTTTACTGCATTCACTTCAGAATAACCGTTAATTGAGATCGCCTGGAATTGACAATAATCCAGACAAACGCCGCAGCCCGTGCAAAGATCCGAATCCACAACAGCATAGTATGCTGACCGGGCAACGACATTGGCAATATTCGCTTCCGCAATCCCCCGCAGTAACGAGCAGCCGCAGGTACAGCAATTGCAGACATAAAATAAATCTTCCTTGTTATTTGAGATGGTGTGGACCAAACCAGCCTCGGCGGCTTTTTCGAGGACTGCCAGGGCGCCGTTCATATCCAACACCTCCAGCTGAGGTGCATTGTCAAATGCTCCGGGAGTGCCGCTGAGCGCCAGACAGACTTTGATCGGATGACCGCAGGCTTTTCCAAGCAGCGCCTGCTCAGTTCGGCAGACGCAATCCAAGACCGCCCAGGCTTTCTTGCCGGCAATCAGCGCGACGACGTTATCTTCCGGGAGGATTTCAATATCAGACTTGATTGGCACATTCACAGGGATCACCCGATGAAACTGTGGCTCAACGGACAGGAGCGTCGTGAATGCTTCTTTGTAATAGGCTTCGTAGACATCTGCGAAGTGCTTATCCATCCGAAAGACCTGATTTTCAAAGAAACCCACCACAAAAGGCAACAGTCCAACCGCCAGCCCTGTTTCTCCTCTGGAAACTTTGATCAGTCCCTTACCGCCCATACTTTTGATCAAATCGCGAATTTCCCGAGGGGTGATGCCCGCTTGCTCTGCAACATCGTTCACGGGCTGAGGTTCCAATGTCAGGTTGCACGCAAATTCCGCTTCTTCCGGGGTGAAGAGCAACGCCAACAGCTCCAGTTCTTTCCCACTCTCCGTCGCGGGAAATCCCTGGGGGAACGAATCCAGCTTCCTGGCTAATCTCTGATAAACCGTACCGCCGTCCATCTGAACCTCCTGAATAACAATAATACGATTATAGAATAGAACCCCCGTTTCGTAACAGGGGTTCTACCTTTTCATTTTTCAATTCATCCTGAAATTTGGTCAGGAGGCTCTTTCCTGCTCAATCAATCAGCCCAAAGAACAGCGGTAATGGAGCTACCGGTTCATTGACGATCTTAACCGCGCCTAACAGGGCTTTCCTGGCGGGTTCCACATCCTCTGCTTTTCGGGCGTGAATAATGAACATGGGTTGTCCCGCTTCCACGGACTGCCCAACCTTCACCAGAACCGATATACCAACAGCCAGGTCAATCGGGTCGCCCTTCTTCATGCGCCCTGCGCCTAACACAACCGAAGTCTCACCGACCGTCCGGGCATGCACTTCCGCAACATTCCCCGCTTTTGGCGCTTCCACAATCGCTTTGATCGGTGCGATGGGCAGCTTTTCGGGATGGTCCACATAACTGACATCACCGCCCTGGGCTTCGATCAGCTTGCGCAGGTAAACCAACCCTTCACCGGATGAAATCGCTTTTATTGCCATCTCCCGGGCACCGGACTTGGTCTCAGCGCGCTTCCCCAGCAGCAGCATCTCACTGGCAACTTCGAGACAGTGCTCCACGAAGTCCTCCGGACCTTCCCCTTTCAAAGTCAGGATCGCTTCTTTCATCTCCAACGCGTTCCCCACTTCCACACCCAGGGGCTGGTTCATATCAGAAAGCAGTGCCGCCACGTTCCGGCCGCTCAACTCGCCGATGGAGACCATCAAGGTCGCCAGCCGGCGGGCATCTTCCAGCGTTTCCATAAAAGCGCCGTTGCCGGTCTTTACGTCCAGCACAATAGCCTGCGCCCCGGCGGCGATTTTCTTGCTCATAATAGATGAGGCGATCAAGGGGATCGACTGTACCGTACCGGTGACATCCCGTAGAGCATAGAGTTTGCCATCCGCCGGAGCCAGGTCCACGCTTTGCCCGGTCAGCACCATGCCCAGGGATTTGAGCTGCTTGAGGAATTCATCCTTAGTGAGGTCGGTTCGAAAACCGGGGATGGATTCCAATTTATCAAGGGTGCCGCCGCTGAAACCCAGCCCGCGCCCGGACATCTTTCCCACTGGCAGCCCGCAGGCCCGCACCATAGGAACCACCGCGATGGAAGTCTTGTCACCCACGCCGCCGGATGAATGCTTATCCACGGCGATCTCAACAACTGAAGACAGGTCCAGCGTATCGCCGGTGGCCGCCATCGCCAGGGTCAGGTTCGTGGTCTCTTCTGCGGTCATTCCCTGCAGCAGAACGGCCATCGCCCAGGCGGATGCCTGGTAATCCGGGATGTCTCCCTGGGTGTATCCATCCACAAAGAATTCTATTTCAGCCTTGCTCAAAGCCAGGCCGTCACGTTTTTTGATGATGATATCAACTGCTCGCATAATCACCTCCAATTTTTATTTTACCCGAATAGAAAATCCGCAAGGTTCCAGACGGGATGCCGTCCAATTGACCTTGCGGATTAACTTCTTAACCAAAATGCCAGTTACGCTTTGGGGCGGACGGTGACTTTCCGGCGGGGTTCTTCGCCAATACTTTCCGTCTCAACGTTGGGATTATCCCGCAGCTCCAGGTGGATGATCCGACGCTCATTGGGCGGCAGCGGCTCCAACACCTGGCGCCGTCCAGTGCCAACCACCTGGTCAGCGATCCGACGGGCCAGCTTACGCAATTCGTCTTCTCGGCGCTGGCGGTAATGCTGCACGTCAATTTGCAACGGCACCCAGCGACCGCATTCGCGGTCCACGATCAGGCTGGTGATGTATTGCAGCGCATTAATCGTCTCAGCCTTTCGGCCAATCAGGAAGCTCAGATCATTCCCTTCAATGTCAATCAACACAGGCTGAACCCGGTTTTCATCACCGGAACCCAATCGCACCTTCACATCAGCGCTGACCTTCATCTTTTCAAGGATGATATTGATCGTTTCGCGCGCAATCGCCACTTCTTCAGCCTCGTCGCCGTCAGTTTCATTGTCTGCCGTTTCCACCACGGGTTTCTGCGGTTTAACGGAAGGGGATTCCACCGGTTTCGAGCTCATTTTTGATGCACTGCCGTTCTTGATCATCAGTGCAACTCTGGCCTGCCTTGCGCTCAGGCCCAAAAACCCTTTCTTTCCTTCATCCAGAACTTCAACATCCACGTCATCTTCCGTGAGGCCAAGATCGCTCAGGCCTTTTTCGATTGCCTCTTCAACAGAAGGGGCGATCACTTCCAGTTTCGTTCTTTCTTCAGTCATAAAACCCTCACATCCATTTCTGGGTAGGAATAATTACAATTTATTTTTTCTGCTTCCGCGGCGGCCGCATCTTCTTTGAGGCTGTTGAATCCGAACCGGTATACTTCGAGGCAGGTTTATTCTTCACTGGCTCCGGTTCCGGATCGGTTGCTTTCACATCCTCAATCACTGTGCGGGGCTTGGATGCGGATGGCGCTTCTTCCTTTTTCAGGAAGGGGAAAATATTGGACCAGTTAACCCGACCCATAATGGAATATTGAATGATCCCAATCAGGTTGCTGGCCAGGAAGTAAAGCGCAAGGCCGGAAGCCAGGGAGTAGGCCATATAACCCATCAACAGGGGCATTGTCAGGTTCATGGACTGGTTGACCATCGCAGCCTGATCGTTCTCGGAGGATGGGGGTTGAATCAACTTGGTTTGCAGGAAGGTTGTCAGCACAACCAGCACTGCCAAAACAGGGACAGCCAGACCAAAAATGTTCAGGCGCTCCGGCTGGCCCAGGTCCATCCACAGGAACTGGTTATTCAATGGCAGTAACGAGGCGGTATCCACAAATTTGGGGTAAACAATCTTTTCCAGATTGAATAACTCCATCGGAGAAGCCGCCATAGCCCGGGTCACACTCTGATAGAGGCCAATGATGATCGGGAACTGGATCAGGGTCGGCAGACAGGAACCAAAAGGACTGATGCCCAGCTCTTTATAGAGCTTTGCCTGTTCCTGGGCTAATTTATCCTTATCATCCTTGTATTTCTCCTGCATCTTCTTGTAGCGGGGGTCTTCCTGCAGGGTTTGCATCGCCCGGGTCGCTTTGAACTGCTGCACCGTCAGGGGATGGGTCAGCAAGCGGATCAGAGCCGTAAAAAGGATGATCGACAGGCCAAAATTATGGACCAGCGAGTTAATGAGCAGCAGTACGTTTGTAAAAGGTTGAATAATTATGGTTTGCCACATGGTGGTTTCCTCTTATTTCTCGGGGGTTACGGACCAAAGCTGGACACCGGTCAGGTTATAAGCCACGACCAGATCGTCACCCTTGATCATTCCTGCGACCAGGAAATCACTATTAGCTACAGGCGCCTGGTAGATCTCAGCATCAATTGAGTCCTGCCATAACGTCCCACCGTCAAAGTTATAAGCCTTGAATTGACCATCCTGGGTGGCAACAACAAAGCCGTCACCTATAGAAGATACACCGCCAACGATCTCGCCGGAGACTTCCGTTTGCCACAGGCTGGTCCCGTCTTCAACAGAAAGGGCATAGATATTACCGCCGGTATCCGTGAAGATCAGCTTGCCATCAGCAACAACAGATGTTCCCCAGACGCTCTGGGCTGTATCAAAGGTCCAAACGAGTTCACCCGTGACCGCATCCAACGCAACCATCTGATTTCCCAGCGAACCGGCAAAGATGATGGAGCCATCCTCGCTCAGCCTGGGTGCGCCGGTGACTGCGCCTGAAAACTCATATGACCAGAGTTCCTCGCCGTCCAGCGAAAGTGCATAGACGAAGTGATCCATGGACCCGATATAAACGGTGTCATTGGCGATCACAGGCTGGGACCAAAGGTAATGGCCGGTTGCGAACTTCCAAACCAGGCTGCCGTTTTCAGCATCAAGGGCATACAGGGCGCCGTCATTATTCGGAGCGTAGACAACTCCGTCATAAATTG
>CAYUSC010000069.1:0-13177 GCA_964447265.1 uncultured Candidatus Brevefilum sp. | reverse complement strand
GTAGCCCGGGATTCCCGGATGACCGTGATCCGGATCTGACCCGGATACTGCATGGTCTCTTCGATCTGCTGGGCAATGCTTTTCGCCATGCGGTTGGCTTCCACATCGTCCACCTCTTCGGGTTTGACGATGATCCGCACTTCACGACCGGCCTGAATGGCGTAGCTGGTCTCAACGCCCTGGTGGGCATTGGCGATATTTTCCAAAGCCCGCAGACGTTTGATGTATTGTTCCAGATCTTCGCGTCGGGCGCCGGGACGGGCGCCTGAAATGGCGTCGGCGGCTTCAGCGATCACAGCTTCAACCGATTCCTGATCCACTTCATGGTGATGGGAAGCAATTACATTGACGATTTTATGGCCCACACCGTAACGTTGGGCAAATTCAGCGCCGAGTTGGGCATGGGTGCCTTCGGTGTTGTGGTCCATTGCCTTACCGAGGTCATGCAGGAAAGCGCCGGCTTTGGCAACTTCAACATCCGCGCCCAGTTCCGCAGCGATGACGCTGGCGATCTTGGCGGTCTCAACCGCGTGGGCTAACTGGTTCTGGCCGTAAGAGGTGCGGAATTTGAGGCGGCCGATCTTCTTGAGGATCTCGTTATGCAACCCGGCCACGCCGGCTTCATATGCGGCCTGCTCACCAGCCTGGAAGATATCCTCTTCCATCTGTTCGTTTTCCTCTTTGAGGATCTTTTCGATGTTGGCGGGGTGGATCCGGCCGTCAATCACCAGACGGGAAAGCGATCGGCGGGCGATCTCACGGCGAACCGAGTCAAAACAGGAAACAGTCACAGCTTCGGGGGTGTCGTCCACGATCACGTCCACACCGGAGGCCTGTTCGAAGGCACGGATGTTTCGACCGTTGCGGCCGACGATCCGGCCTTTCATTTCTTCATTGGGCAGTTCCACCAGGGAGGTGGTGACTTCGGCAACTTTCTCGGAGGCAACCCGCTGGATGGCGTC
Source organism: uncultured Candidatus Brevefilum sp. (assembly GCA_964447265.1). Taxonomy (GTDB): domain Bacteria; phylum Chloroflexota; class Anaerolineae; order Anaerolineales; family Anaerolineaceae; genus Brevifilum. The sequence goes on along the minus strand of CAYUSC010000069.1, from coordinate 12,215 downwards.
GGCGATCAGTTCGCGTGCCCGGCGGTTACCTTCTTCGCGGGCTTCGCTTTCGATCTGGCGGATGATCCGGGCCATATCGGCCCGGGATTCCTTCTCGGTCTCGGTCAGCAGTACCTCACGGGCTTCGTCGGTGGTCATTTCCGAAACCCGCTGCAATTCGGCCATTTGCTGTTCATATAGGGTGTTGATTTCATTGGCGCGTTTATCAACGCTGGATTGGCGTTTATTCAGGCGGACTTCACGTTCCTCGTATTTTTCCAACCGGTGATCAAGTTCTTCGCGGCGCTTTTGCAGGCGGTCGTCCTCTTTGGTCAGTTCAATCCGGCGGCGGGTCAGTTCGTCTTCCGCTTTTTGGGTGATCTGGAGGGCGCTGTCTTTGGCTTCCAGCTCAACTTCCCGGGCGCGCTCTTTAGCTTCGGCAATGATGTAGTCTGCTTTGAGGTTTTGAGCTTTGCGTTTGTTTTCAACAATTATTTGCTTTATCAGGAAGCCGACCAGTGCGCCAAGCAGCAGCGCGCCGAAGGCTACCAGATAAATAAGATAGGGGTTAGGATTATTCATCAATTCGCTCCATTTTTCCATTAATATTCAGGCGCGTCTGCTGTGGGATGGCGTATTCTTCCCAAAGCTTTTCAACGGTGGGTTTGACGATCCCGTAATGGAATCCCCGACGGCTCAAAAAGCCGCCCACCTTCTTTTGAAAGTCCAGACTTGTTTCATTTTGGCATTGGATGGCCTTTTTGATCCCGGCTTCGAATGCCAAATCGGTCTGGTCGCCGCCAAAGCTTTCAAGCGCCTGTGCGATCACGTCATCTGATACGCCCTTGAGGCGGAGCTCATAAGCTAATAATCTGTTGCTGCGGGGACGAAAGGTGTTCCGGTTTTCTATCCAGAGCCGAGAGAATTCCAGATCGTTGAGCAGGGTGTTCTCCACCAACTTGTTGAGGGTGGCTTCGATCACCTCGTCTTCGAATCCTTTTTCTGTCAGGCGTCTGCGAGTTTCTTCAATGGATCGGGGGCGGTGATTGATGAATTGCAGGGCTTTCTGGAAGGCGATCTCGTAAGTGTCTTCCTGTTGCAATTTCTCAATCTCGGCCTCGGTCAATTTGCGACCCGGCGCCAACCAGCCGGCAACGAAACGGGACAGGCCGAAAGCGTATTCACCATCCAGGTAAATGCTTACCCGTTGGTGGTTACGTTTTTGAACCTTGATGGCTGTGATCTCCCGTTCCATCCCAACTTTCTACCTTTAAACAACAGACAGCCGTGAGCCTACCCATTAGGCTACGACTGTCATATCAATAAGAATCTTTATTGTTGTTGATTTCGGATAGGAAAGGGGGCCCTAACCTCGAGATGAATCCAACCTATTGGCGGCGGTTCGTCTCGGTAAAAGTTGGTCCTGCGCTATCCTATACTCATTTGTCTGACTCTAATCTTGATTCCGCTGGCACCTGATTAAATATCAGGCACCGCAGAGTATTTTCAAAACCGATGTCATCCCGTTTGCTATGCCAGGCTTTTGGGCCGGCGGAAAAATTTCGTACGATTCTATTTGATTGCCAGATCGCAGCCCATTTATCGGGCGCTGACGTGAGAATTTTCAATCACGCGATATTTTGGGCGTGACTTATTTTCCAATCATAATTATACAATAAAAATCTGTTAATATAAGGTCTGGTCAAGGTTTGGGTAAATTTAATTTTGCGGGATGATTTGTTTGCATTTCGTAGAACAAGATAACAGAAGAGGGATTAATACCCCTGGCAGGCATCCCGACCAAGGCCTGAAGCGGTTTCGACTAGATGCAAACTGTTTTTTCATTTCACTGATTTAGGGTGTGAAGTAAAAGCGCTCGGTCCCTACCGGTCATACTGGCCGTCCAGATTGACCGGAATACCAAAGAACAGCAGATCTTCGGTCAGGAATGTTTCAATTTCCTGTCGGTCAGCTCGATCGTTGTACCAGATGGTCAGGTCCGCTCCATCCCAACAGGGCGAACCGATCATGATGCCGACATTCCCCGGATTGACGTCCCGGATCGCCTGAGCAACATCCGCATGTTCCTGCAGGGCCTGGCGTACCTCCGCATTTGTGGGCAATTCATCACAGGGCAGGTAATGAAAATAGGAACCGTATAACTTGGCGTCAATCACGCGCCGCAGGAAAAGCGTTTGTTTTTCAACGATCACTGCCGCAACGATCAGGAGGATAATGATGACGAGGATGATGATGAACTTTTTGAATGTCACGATGACCTTCCTCTTTGGTGGCTTGTGGGAAAGAATTTTCTGATCCTATTGTATTTTTATCACAAATCCTGAATCTGTCGTGAAAACAGCCATGTAGTCCTGCGATTTTTAGTCTATATGGCAGACCCTGGCGGGGGTTTGTCAACCATAAGCTGGCCAAAGCTACTGAAAAGAAGATTCGGTTGCCGGATTATGGGGTTTGATTGAATATGTCAATAAGAGGAGGTAAACTGGGGTCAGGTTGTTTTGTGGAACGCTAATCTCATGTTAAAATAAAACTTATGAATGCCAACGATCGTCAAAATGTAATGAATGAACGTCCCAGCTACCGGCAGCACAGGCGCCAGAGTTTCTGGCAGATCCTGTTGCCCATCCTGCTCAGCTTTCTGGCCGTGCTCGCAGGGCTGGCATTCCTGATCGTGATCGCCAATGGGGGTGACCCGGTCGGGCAGCTCTCCACGTGGGCGGACACTTCGCTGATCTGGCTGTTATTGCCTATTATGGCATTGGGATTGGCAGCAGGATTGCTTTTAGCCGCGATGATCTATCTGCTGGCCCGGTTATTGAAGATTTTGCCAACCTACACCGCACAGGTTCAGTACTATTTCGGCATAGCCGAGACCTGGGTTAAGGCGATGGTTCAAAGGCTGCTCAACCCGGTAGTGAAGGTTGGAAGCACTCAAGCCGGCATCAAGCAGTTTTTTAAATCGATTTTTGGTTTGCTGCACCGCTAATTAATGAGCGGCGGTCCGGTCATTGCTCTCTTGAGTATCTCGGATCGCCCATGACGAAAATACAAGGATCTAAACATGAATGATAAAAATTGGAAGGCCTCAACCTTAGTGATTGGCACGGTGATCGGCGCAGCCGTGGGTGCGCTTTCGGCATTTATTCTGATCAAGCGGTCGGAAGCGGACCAGACCAAACCCAAGCTCACAGCCGGTGAAGGTGTGCAGGTGGGGCTGGGCGTTCTTGGTTTACTGCGGTTGATCTCGGGTGTCGGGTCAGACTGACCCCTCGCCTTCGTATAGGTAAATCCATTGTTTGAAATTACATTTTTAGGCACTTCAGCCTCCGCGCCTTCTGTGCATCGGGGCCTTTCAGCCCTGATTGTGCAGCATGAGGATTATCGTTTTCTGCTCGATTGCGGTGAAGGCACCCAACGCCAGATATTAAGGGCGGGGAGCGGATTTAAACGACTGAACCAGATCTTCCTCACGCATGGCCACCTGGATCACATTCTCGGCCTGGCCGGGATTGTATCCACGTTCATGCGCTGGGAAGTGATGGACGAGATTGAAATCTACGGCACCCAGCACACCCTGGACCGGGTCTATGACCTGATTTTCAAGGTCGTCCTGCGGGGTTATCCCGGGAAGTCACCGGTGACCCTCCACGCGGTTGAGCCGGGACTTTTTTTTGAGACGGATCGTTTTGACGTTTCGGCTTTCCCGGTTGAACATCGCGGATCGGAATCGCTGGGTTATCGTTTTGAGGAACGCAGCCGGCGTCCCTTCCTGCCGGAGAAAGCGGCTGAGCTGGATATTCCTCCCGGTCCCTGGCGGAAAGACCTGGTCAACGGATTGCCGATTGCCCTGCCGGATGGCCGCCAGATTGATCCCGAGCAGGTGTTGGGTGAGGCTCGTAAGGGCATCTCACTGGTGGTTGTCGGTGATACTGGTCGGGTGGATAACCTCTTGCCCTATGTGCAGGACGCCGATGGTTTGGTGATCGAAGCCACCTATATACAGGCCGAGGCGGAATTGGCTGATAGTTTCGGCCATATTACCGCTGCCCAGGCTGCTTCATTGGCAAAAGAGGCCAATGTGAAAAATTTATATCTCACGCATCTTTCGCGCCGCTACCGCGAGCGGGATGTGTTGGAAGAAGCGCAAGCCGTAATGCCGGATGCGATTGTGGCCCGGGATTTCGATAAGTTTCAAATCAAGCGCGACGAGGATTGACCCCATTATTTCAACGGAGCAAGGACAGAATGACGGATCTACGAAAACGATTAGCGGCAGGCGAAGTATTTGTCATTGATGGCGCAACCGGCACGAATTTACAGCGGATCGGCCTTCCGGTTGGGGCGTCGGCAGAGGTCTGGGTGTTGGAGAATCCTGAGGCAATTGCCAACCTGGAACGGTCCTTCGTGGATGCCGGTTCGGATATCATCCTCACCTGCACTTTTGGCGGGACGCGTTTACGGCTGGATGCTTCCGGCCTGGCGGACCGATTTGAGGATGTCAATCAGAAGGCCGTTAAAATTGCCCAGGAAGTGACCCGGGGGACGGACGTGCTTGTGGCGGGTTCGATTGGCCCTACCGGGCACATGCTGGCTCCGTTGGGTACCCTGAATGAAGAAGACGCTGAAGCGGATTTCCAGGCTCAGGCGAAGCTCCTGGTTGAGGCGGGCGTAGATTTGCTGGTGATCGAGACCCAGTTTGACCTGGCTGAAGCCACCGCCGCCATCCGAGGCGTGCGGGCGGTGGATGCTCAAATCCCGTTGGTCTGCTCCTTCAGCTATGACCGCGGCACCCGGACGATGATGGGCGTCAAGCCGGAGACCATGGCCGCGGCGATTGGTGAACTGGCCGTGGATGTACTGGGGATCAACTGCGGTCGCAGCCTGGAGGAGAACTTCCAGGCGTTGGGGCAGCTTCGTCAGGCGACGGATAAACCGATCTGGTTCAAGCCGAATGCCGGGATGCCCGAGATGGATGAAGATGGCAAGCCGACCTATTCCGTCAGCCCTGTTGAAATGGGCGCAATGGTGCCGGGGTGGCTGGAAGCCGGCGCCCAACTGGTGGGTGGCTGCTGTGGGACCAGCCCTGCGCATCTGGCTGAGATCGCCAAAGCCGTAAAGGGGTAGTTCGCCTCACTGAATTGCTAGATTTCATTTAAAGAAAATAACCGGCCATCCACTTCGGTGGGTGGCTTTGCTTATTCCGCGGCCACCGGGTGGCGGAATAATGAGGATGTGTTAGAATCGCACCAATGACGAAACTTATCCTGGCATCCAATTCCCCCCGCCGCAAAGAACTGCTCGCCCTGTTCGGATGGCCTTACGAGGTCATCCCTGCGGATATTGACGAAAGCCGGAGAGCCGATGAACCGGCCGTGGATTACGTCCGGCGACTGGCCGGTGAGAAAGCCCAGGCAATTGCTGAGAAACACGAAGGCTTGATCCTGGCTGCCGATACAATTGTGGTGGATGGGGAGGAACTGCTGGGAAAACCGGTGGATGACGCGGATGCCTTGCGAATGTTAACCCAGTTACGCGGGCGCACCCATCAGGTCTACACCGGGGTTGCGCTGCTCAATACCGTGACGGGTGAGAGCGGGAATTCCATCTGCCGCACGGACGTGCCGATGCGTGATTATTCCGAGGCGGAGATGGAAGCCTATATCCGGACCGGCGACCCGTTGGACAAAGCCGGCGCATATGCGATCCAGCATGGCGAGTTTCATCCGGTGGAAAGTTTACAGGGCTGTTACGCTTCGGTGATGGGGTTGCCGCTTTGTCATCTGGTTCTGGGATTGCGCTGGTTTGGCTGGCAGGCGCCCGATGACCTGCCCGAACGCTGCCAGGCAACTCTCCATTACGACTGTCCGGTCTTTAAGGAAATCCTGGGGTTGACCTAAAGGAGCCTTCCTTGTCCAATTCCAAACGACGGATCTTATCAATCCTCACCATTCTGTTCATCTTGCTGCCCAGTTTGGCGGCCTGCCAATCCGGTTCATCGGCCGCGGGTGATCCCACCCAGGTAGCGGCGGAGATTGGGCCGGTTGCGGCTGCGCAGGAAGTGGCAACGGCTTTCCTGGCCGCCTGGCAAGCTGAGGACTATGCAGGGATGTACGCACTCTTATCTTCGCTCAGCCAGGATGCCCACGCGCAAAACAATTTCACGACAGAGTATACGGAAGTCGCCAATACGATCACGCTGCAAAATTTGGAAGCGCAAGTTCTTTCCACGATTGCGGAGGGCAATTACGCTCAGGTGGCCTTCCGGGTAACCTATCATACGTTACTGGTCGGTGACCTCACCCGCGAACCGGTGATGAGCCTGGTGAAGGAAGGCCGCAACTGGCGGGTGCAATGGGAAATTGGGTTGATCCTGCCGGAACTGGCGGATGGCAGCCATCTTGAAATGGCTTATGATATTCCCGACCGCGGCAGCATCTTTGACCGTACTGGTGCGCCGCTGGCCGGATACGAGAATGCCATTGCTTTGGGTTTGGTCCCCGGTGAAATCCTGACGGAGCAGGCCGATCTGATTTATGAAACGCTGGCGGAAGTCAGCGCATACTCCACCGATCAACTGGCGGAAATGGTGGCGAACACGCCGGATGATTGGTATCTGCCGGTGGTGACCCTCTCACGGGAGGATATCGCGCCCTATCTGGATGCCCTGCGAAACCTCAGCGGCGTGAGCATTGAGGAATTCCGGAACCGAACCTATCTTGAAGATGGGATTGCCCCGCATGTATTGGGGTATATGCTGTATATTCCCGAAGATGAAATTGAGGATTACGTCCGCCAGGGCTATCGCCGGGATGAACAAATCGGCGCGGCTGGGCTGGAGGCGATCTATGAACAGGAACTGGCCGGGAAACGGGGCGGCTCGCTTTATCTGGTTGGGCCGGATGGCGGAATTATTTCGCTGATGGCTTCGGGGGACTCGGTGGCGGGCGATTCGCTTTATACAACCCTGAACCGGACCCTGCAATTGAAATTACAGCAATCACTGGGCGATCTCAACGCGGCAGTGGTTGTGATGGAAGTGGATACCGGGCGCATACTGGCAATGGTCTCCAATCCCGGATTTGACCCGAATGCCTTTGATGAGGACACTCTGGATTCAGAGCTGTTGGCCTCTTATTTTACCGACGAAGATCAGCCGCTATTCAACCGGGCCACGCAGGGACAATATCCTCCCGGTTCGATCTTCAAGGTCATCTCGATGTCTGCGGCGCTTGAGACCGGCATCTATTCCCCCTTATCAACTTTCAACTGCCAGCATGCCTATTGGACCTGCGACAGTGTTTACCTTTATGACTGGACCTATACCCACGGGATCAGCGCCAGCGGGACGCTGTCCCTGCCGGAAGGGCTGATGCGCTCCTGCAACCCCTGGTTCTACCGGGTGGGGGAGACGCTTTATACCGAGGGTTATGAAAGCGCCCTCGTGGATCTGGCGAGGGGTTTTGGTTTGGGGCAGGAAACCGGCATAGAGATTGCCGAAGCGAGCGGGAATATTCCCGAGACGGCGGCCAATTGTGTCAACAACAGCCAAATGGCGATTGGGCAGGGAGAGATCCTGGTGACGCCTTTGCAGATTGCGACTTTTATTTCCGCCCTTGCCAATGGCGGGACGCTTTACCGGCCTGCCCTGGTGGAGGCAACCAAGGCCCTGAACAGTGACCCGGTCCAGATCTTTGAACCGGAGGACATCGGTGAATTGCCGATCTCGGAGGAGACCCTGCAGACGGTTCTGGACGCGATGCGGATGGTGGTGGAAGATTCGCGGGGTACGGCCAATTGGGCGCTGCGCAATCTGGATATTGCCGTATCGGGGAAGACCGGCACGGCTCAAACCCCTACAGGTGATTCTCATGCCTGGTTTGCGGGCTTCACCCGCGAAAACGACCCGGACCATCCGGATATTGCCGTGGTGGTGATCATTGAGAACGGCGGTGAGGGTTCGGAGATGGCAGCCCCGGTGTTCTTGCGGGCAGTCTCGCTCTACTTCTCCGATGGGGAAGATCCCGGTGATGTGATGCCCTGGGAGGATGAACCCTTTGTGCCCTCCAATCCGGATGAAACCGAGATGGTTGAGCCTGATTCCACATCTGGTGAATGACACAGTATAATCAAAACTTGGAAAATGCGCTGTTCGCCAATACTTTGTGGTTAAAGAGCATTTTGGAGAATTAAAAATGAAAAAATTAAATCGACCGATTCTGATCCTGACCTTAATTCTGACCCTTGCGGCCTGTTCGAATCCGACATCCACTGTGAACCCGTCTGACGCGACTGCGACGAGCTCTTTGCCCACGCCGCAGGTCTATATCACCCCGGCTCCTGATGTTGATACGATGTTGACCTCCTATTTCAGTGCCTGGCAGGCGGACGATTATGCCGCCATGTATGTTTACCTTTCGCAAGCGAGCCAGAGTGCGATCACTGAGGAAGACTTCATTCTAAAATACAACAACACTGCCAACGCGTTGACGCTGCAATATGAAACGGGGATTGATTACACGATTACCAATGTGGTGACCAATCCGGATAGCGCCACAGCCACCTTGCAGGTGAATTACAACACCAACCTCTTTGGGACGCTGACGCGCGAGTTGGAATTTAATCTGGTACGCGAGGGCGATGGCTGGCATTTGGAATGGGATCCGACCAAGATCATGCCTGATCTGCAAAACGGCAATACGCTTGAGGTGGTCAAGGATATCCCCTCCCGCGGTGAAATTTATGCCAGCGATGGTTATCCGATTGCCGCGCAGGATGATGTCGTTGCGCTGGGTTTCATCAAAGGAGACCTTGATCCGGACCTGATTTCTCTGTTCTACAGCACCATGGCGGATCTGACGATTTATCAGATTGCTGAGGTCATTCAGATTGTGGATGAAGCCAATGATTATGATTACATCCCCCTGGGCGAGGCGCTTGAAGAGGATGTGGATCGCCAGATGGGCGCCCTCACGGCTATGTCCGGTGTTTACCTGAACTATTACACTTCCCGCTACTATTACGATGGCGGGCTTGCCCCGCAGGCGGTTGGCCACCTGAGTTATATTCCATCCGAAGAAGTAAATAAATATCTGCGAGCGGGGTATGGGTTTAACGCCCGATTCGGCAGCACAGGCCTTGAATCCGCCTATGAAGACGTGCTTGCGGGCACGATTGGTGGTTCGCTCTATCTCAAGGATGTCAATGGTCAGATTGTGACCAAACTGGCGGAACGCAGCGCGGTCCCAGCCCAATCACTCACAACTTCCATTGATTCGACGCTGCAATATTACTTGCAGCAATCCCTGGGAAATTTTCGAGGGGCGATTGTGGTCATGGAAATCGAGACGGGTCGCATTTTGGCAATAGTATCCAACCCGCAATTTGACCCAAACCTTTTCGATTTCACCAACGAGAACAGCCTGTACACCGGCAACCTTTATGATGCCACGAACAACCCGGTTTTCAATCGGGCGACGAATGGGCAATATCCCCTCGGTTCCGTGTCCAAGATCATCACCATGGCGGCCGCGCTGGAGACCGGTGTGTTCACTGAGACTTCATCAATGTACTGCGGCCATTCCGTTGAGGTCTGCGGCAACACGCTGTATGACTGGACCTATGAAAAGGATAAACCGGAAAGCGGCGAGTTGACCCTGCCGGAAGGCTTGATGCGCTCCTGCAACCCCTGGTTCTACACCATTGGCGCGACCCTTTACGCAGACGGCTATTCAACCGCCATCGCAGATATGGCCCGCGCTTTCGGCTTGGGCAGCCTGACCGGCGTTGATATTAGCGAGCAACCCGGCAATATTCCCACCGATACCAATTCCTGTGAGGTCAATGCACAGTTGGCGATCGGTCAGGGCGAAATGCTCGTGACCCCCTTGCAGGTCGCCAGGTTTATTGCGGCGATTGGCAACGGTGGAACGCTTTATCAGCCTTCTCTGGTGGATTCGATCACTTCCGCCAGCGGCCAAACAACCTACACCTTTGAACCCACTGCACAGGGGACGCTGCCCGTTTCGGAATATAACATGAACATCATCACCGAGGCCATGCGGAGCGTGATCTCCAATGCCCGTGGTACGGCGAATATCCAGTTGGCAACCATGCCTTATCGGGCTTATGGCAAAACCGGCACAGCCACCAATACCACTGGCGAGTCACATGCCTGGTTTGCGGGGTACACTTCCGTGGGCAACCCGGACCGTCCCGACATCGCGGTGGTGGTTCTGCTTGAGAATGCCGGTGAAGGTTCGGAAATGGCTGCCCCTGTCTTCCGGCGGGCGGTCTCCTTATACTTCTCCTACTACACCGATTACGGCTACGTTCTGCCCTGGGAATCTCAGCCCTACGTGGTGAAATCACCCACACCGGTTCCCTCGGAAACACCCTATGGTTATGAAGAGCCAAATGCAACAGAAGAACCCTAGAATGAGGATGGCTTGGCGCAAGTAAAAGATGGTTTAGTCGTCCGTTCCCAGTCCGGCTTTTTCACCGTGCAAACGAGAGCCGGACTGGTTACTTGCCGATTACCGGGCCGTTTGAAGCAAGGAACCTCTGAGGGGGATGTCTGTGCCGTGGGCGACCATGTGACCCTTGCCGATCAGGGCGATGGCACCGGGATGATTGAGAGGATCGAAGAGCGCACCGGGATGATCTCCCGCATCCGGACCGGCATCAAGCGCAATTTTCGCCAGATTCTGCTGGCGAATCCGGACCAGATCGTGATCGTCTTTGCCTGTGCAGAACCCGAGCCGCATCTGAGGATGCTGGATCGCTTTTTAGTGATTGCCGAGAAGCAGCGGCTCCATACCCTGATCATTGCCAACAAACTGGATTTAGTGACCGAGCAACAGGCGGAGGATGTTTTTGGCCTCTACGAGCGTTTGGGTTATTCCGTCCTGTATGCGTCCGCCAAAACCGGGCAGGGAATCCCTGAACTTCGAGAGCACCTCAAAGAAAAAATCTCCGCACTCACCGGACCTTCCGGTGTGGGAAAATCCAGCCTGTTGAACGCCGTTCAGCCCGATTTGGGATTGCACGTCCGCGAGGTCAGCGAGGCGACGGCTAAAGGCCGCCATACCACCCAGGTGCGAGAGCTTTTTCCGCTTGAATTTGGCGGTTATGTGGCGGATACCCCCGGCATTCGCTCGCTGGCGCTTTGGGATACCGAGCCGGAGGAACTGGACGCCTATTTCGTGGAGATAGCGGATCTGGTGAAGGATTGCCAGTTCAGTGACTGCACGCATACCCACGAACCCGGCTGCGCCGTCCATAAAGCGGTCGCCGAGGGGCGGGTTTCTGCCGAGCGTTATCAATCGTATCTTCGGATGCGTTTTGGTGATGACGCCGACCCCTTTATGGACCAATTAAACAACGATTGATTCCTGCTAAGGTTTTTATATGAAACGACATTTGAGCTTTTTTATGTTGATTGCGCTGTTCCTGGCTGCCTGCACCTCTCCAGCGGAGACGCCAACGCCCACCGCGACTGAAAATGGTGAAGTTGCGACAGCAGCGCCTACAGCCACCCCAACCGAAGAACCGGTTGCGATACTGAATATTTGCACAACCAGCCTGCCTGAAAGCGCTTTCCCTTATGATGGGAAAAATCCGATATCCAAACAAAACCTGCTGGCGCTTATACAGCGAACGGCTTTTCCTACGGATGAAAGTGGCGCAAGTGCAGCATTGCTGGTGGAAACTCCCACTCAGGATAATGGCGGAATAACTCTGAAAGCAGTCAACGCTCAATTAGGTGAGAAGATCGTGGATGCCAATGGCGATCTGGTTGTTTTAAAAGCCGGCGTCACGGTTCGTCCCAGCGGATGCCGCTCAGCGGATTGCGCCGTTACCTGGGATGGGACGGAACCTTTAGCGATGGATCAGATGGTGGTGAGTTTTCAACTGACTGATGGGGTGAGCTGGTCCGATGGCACGCCACTGACGGCTGCGGATTCGGTTTTTAGTTTCAATTTGGCCAGTGCTTCCCAAACACCCGGATTACAGTGGATGGAAAGCCGGTCGGCAAGCTATACGGCAGAAGATGATCATACGGTCCTTTGGACCGGCGTACCCGGCTTCACCACTTCGGAAATTGAGGATTTGTTCTGGCAGCCGCTGCCAGGGCATTTGTTCGCGGTGGATGGCGTTTGGGAAAATATCGCTGTTGACCCAACCTGGTCATCAACAATGGCTAGCCTGGGCGTTTA
>CAYUSC010000068.1:2425-13187 GCA_964447265.1 uncultured Candidatus Brevefilum sp. | reverse complement strand
AAAATATCGCTGTTGACCCAACCTGGTCATCAACAATGGCTAGCCTGGGCGTTTATCAGGTGAGCGCATGGTCGGATGACAGCGTCCACCTGGTGTGGAATGAATATTATAGCGGCGACAAACCCCAGTATGGCGAGATTGCCATTCGGGTGATCCCGGCGCTTGAAGAGGCTCTGGCGGCTTTTTCGGCTGGTATCTGCGATGTGCTGGATCAATCCTATCATTTGGAGCAAGACGCTGAGGCGCTTGCAACATTACAAACTGACCCAGAGACGGCATTATTGGTGGAGCAGACGGCAAGCTGGTTGCAATTGGTTTTAGGAATCAAGCCTGCCTCGTATGATGAATATTACAATCCCCTCTATGGAGACCGGCCGGATTTCTTTGGCGATTCCCGAACCCGGGAAGCGATCGCATCCTGCCTGGATCGGCAAGCCATTCAAGAGGCTGTCTATGCGGGGCTGGCTGAACTCAAGCCCAGTTTTGTCTCTGCGGATGAAACTGCGTTAGCCAGTGAAGATCAGTTGGTCCGTGATCCAGCCAGAGCTGCACGGCTGTTGGAAGCCGTCGGTTGGGTTGACCACGACCTGAACCCGGCAACACCATTACAAGCCTGGTATGTCGGGAATATTCCAACGAACACGACTTTCAGCATCAACCTGTATGTGGATGCTTCATCGCTCAGCCAGCAAATTGCGGCAATCGTTCAGAGTTCGCTGGGCGAATGCGGCATTGAGGTCACACCGGTGACCCTGCCCGCCGGCCAGCTCTATGCGGCGGGGCCGGATGGGGTTCTCTTTGGCCGGCAATTTGACCTGGCTCTGATCGGGTGGGCGCCCCAAACTGAGCTGGATTGTGCTTTATATGAAAGCGACCAGATTCCCTCTCAGGGAAATCAATGGGTTGGCACAAATATTGCTGGTTGGTCTGAAGCGTATTATGACAAAGCCTGCAATGCCGCGTCTCTGGCGCTGCCGGATGAACTGGCCGGCGCGCTTGACCGGGCGGAGAGTCAATTCACCAGCAGTTACCCGGCAGTGCCTTTAATATCAGTGCCGGCGGTGGTTGCTGTGAAGAATTCGGCTTGCGCCGCGGTGAGTGAGTTTTGGAATCTTGGCGCTGATAATTCGACCTGTCCCTGAAAGGGCGGTTCAGAATTCAACAAACCATTCTTTTTTGACTGTGGCCGTGAAATACTGGCCTGCAGTTGGATGGCGAAAATTAAAAAATGTGGTATTAATGGGTTCCATTTCATATAAGGCAGAGGTGTATGAAGAAGTACATTGACGATTATGAGGTCGTCGTTCAAGAGGATAGCAGGGGCCGCGAGAAGCGAGTGGCTGTTTATGTGGGGGACTATTATGAAGTCAATATTGATGAAGTAAGTTTACAGAAATTCAGGCGAAACAGTCTGATATTGTTAGCGCTGATCGTGATCGGTCAGATTGCTGCGGGTTTTATCGCCAATACCGGTATGTATGCCTTTTTTGTTTCGCTTCCGTATGTCTTCACTTTTCTGCCTCTATATTTTCTGGTGGATGGCGCTCTTCGGCTGCCGAAGGAAAAGCGACCCCTCCGCAGAGATGAAGCTGAGCTTATTTTCAAACGGATGAAGACTGCCAACAAATTTCTGTTCCCGTTACTGGGAGCTGCTATTTTGGGCGAGGCGGTCTATCTGATCTGGTTTTCATCAGGATCACTCGGGCAGGAGTTCATATTCCTGGCGGTGGAGGCTGTCGCATTAGCGGCTGTGTTCGTGCTGTTACGGATCCAAAAGCCAATCGAGGTTACTCAGGTGACGGTTGAAGAAATCCGCGTGGAAGAAGATAATTAACAATCAGACGGGAAGAAATCCGGAAAAGAAATAACGCCGATAAGCTAACCCGTGAGAGCCATATTGATGGCAATGCGAAAAAATTGAATGCAAGGCTGGTCTGTTTACAATTTGTTAATAATTATGAGGTTCATGCCATTGACTCTATCCGAAATTCGGTTATCATCTGTAGGGTGAATATCGGGTGAACTTGAATGCAAAAAATGCAATCTCTGGGTATAATAGTGCCATTACCTGTCTCATTTTTTAGACGGGTCATTTTGGGCAACATATTATTTAGATGATTTTATAAATTTGCAAATAAAGGAGGTGGTGGCCAACACCTATTTGGAGCAAAAAACACTCGAGTAAGAATTAGTTCAATTCACTAGTTTCATAACAAAAAAATTGTTATGGAGGAGAAAACAATGAAACGTTCTATTTACGTGTTTCTAAGCCTTCTCGTTGCAGTCAGCTTCATCCTGACAGCTTGCCAAACTGCAACCGAAGCCCCAACAGTTGAGGAAACTGAAGTTGTGGCTACTGAGGAGACCGAAGCTACACCAACTGAAATGGTCTATGAGGCTCAGCCTTTCGGTGAGAACCTGCCGACTGCCCCGACAATTGATACACCCTTAGTCGTTGCATACCAGGACTTCTCCCAGAAGTTCAGCCCCTTCTTTGCTGACACTGGTTACGACCAGGATGTTGTTAGCATGACCCAGATTTCTCTGCTGACAACCGACCGCGTTGGCGGCATCATCCCGAACGCAATTGAGGGTGAAACCCGCAATTACAATGGTACAGACTACCTGTACAAGGGTGCTGCTGATACCAGCGTTGATTATGATGAAGCCACCGACACAACCGTCTACACTGCGAGACTGCGCGTTGGCATGATGTTCTCCGACGGCACCCCTGTGACCGCTGATGACGTCATCTTCACCTATTACACCTACCTCGATCCTTCCTATGTTGGTTCGACCACCCTCGGTTCCTATGACATCGTTGGTCTGAAGGACTACCGCACCCAAACCACCAGCGACGTTTATGACAAATACGCCGCATTGGTTGAGGGTATTTACGCTGCTGGTCCCGATCACGAGTGGTCAGATGCCGATGAATGGACTGCTGAACAACAGTCTGACTTCTGGGCTCGCCTCGAAGAAGCCTGGAAAGCCGACGTTCAGAGCATTGTTACCTACGTGAATGCCAACTATCGCGATGCCTACGCTGAATCCTACTCTACTTATACCCCCGAACAAATCGCGGGTAATGAAGGTATGGAAATCATGTTCGGCATGGTCATGTGGGGCTTCGGTTCCATTGATGACAATGGCGCTCTGGTTACTGCTTATACCGAGAAGACCTTCGACCTGGTCAGTTCCTTCCCCACGCTTGATGACTTCTATGAAGAGACCTACGTAGCTTATGAAGGCGATCCTGCTGCTTATGCTGCAGTAGAATCCCCGAACGAGGTTGATGTCCTCGGTAATGTGAAGTCACAGTGGATTGGCTACTGGGGTCCATTGGATGAGGCAATGGGCGGCGAAGGCGTTCCGAACATTGCCGGTATCGTCAAAGTTGACGATTACACCGTACAGGTTACCCTGAACGGGTTCGAAGCTCCTGCTGTCTATTCCATCCTCGGTATTCAGGTTACACCGCTGCATTACTACGGTGATGTTGCCAAATATGATTATGAAAACAACATGTTCGGTTTCGATTTCGGCGACCTGTCCAAACAGGAAAGCCTGACCGCTACCCCCATGGGTGCCGGCCCCTACGTTTTCGTGAAATACGACAACCGTGTTGTTTACTTCGAAGCCAACGAGAACTACTATCGTGGTTGCCCGAAGATTGCTGAAGTTCAATTCAAGGAAACAGCCTCCGCTGAGGTTCCTTCCGCCCTCCAGACCGGTACTGCTGATGCTGGCGAGATGTCCTACAACTCCGCTCGCTACGCTGAGGTTAAGTCCTACAACTCCAACGGCGAAATGACCGGTGATGTGATCACCTCCAGCATGGTTGACAACTTGGGCTATGGCTACATCGGTATCAATGCTGACACCGTGAATGTTGCCGGCGACCCCGCTTCCGATGCTTCCAAGAACCTGCGTCGTGCCTTAGCCACCATCCTCGCAGTCCACCGCGATGTTGCTATCGACAGCTACTATGGTGAAGGCGCTTCCGTCATCAACTACCCGATCTCCAACACCTCCTGGGCTGCCCCGCAACCCACCGATGAAGGTTACGAGGTTGCTTTCTCCACTGACGTCAATGGCGATCCGATCTACACCGCCGAGATGACCATGGAAGAAAAATACGCTGCCGCCGAAGCTGCTGCATTGGGCTTCTTCGAAGCTGCTGGTTTCACTGTTGAAAATGGTTTGGTTGTTGCTGCTCCTGAAGGCGCTAAGCTGAGCTACGAAGTCATCGTCCCCGGTGACGGTACTGGCGACCATCCTGCTTTTGCAATTCTGACCGGCGCCCGCGACTCCCTGCAGAAACTGGGCGTGGAACTCATTATCAATGACCCCGCAGATGCCAACATCCTCTGGGATGCTCTGGATGCCGGTACACAGGAATTGTGGACCGCTGCTTGGGGTTCCACCATCGATCCTGACATGTACCAGGTTTATCACAGCTCCTCAATCCCCGGTGCCGGTGGTTCAGACTCGAACCACTACCACATCGCCGATGGCGATTTGGATCAGCTGATTGTGGATGCCCGCCTGAGCGATGACCAGGCCTATCGGAAAGCCATTTACAAACAGGCTCTTGATAAGATCATTGAATGGGCTGTCGAGATCCCAACCTATCAGCGCTTGAACGTTATTATCTTCAGCACTGAGCGGATCAACATCAGCACCATCACCCCCGATATCACGACCTTCTGGGGTTGGATGAACGATATCGAACTGCTTGAAATGAACTAGCGGTTATCCGATATTAGCGTAATTGTGAGCCCACCTCAGGGTGGGCTCACTTTCATGCTCTAGTTATATATTCCAGAAAATGCACAAGGGAATGATATGAAGAATTTCATCATTAGGAGAGTCATACTGGGGATTTTTATCGTGATATTCGGAACCCTGGTGGTTTATACCGTCATCAGGTTCCTCCCCACCTCTTACGTTGAGGCTATCGCGAGACAGCGCTCCACAAATCCTTTAAGCACGATGACCTACCAGGAATGGCTGGATCAATTAAATTCTGTTTACCATCTTGACGTAGGGATCATCCCGGGGTTCCTGGGGTGGTTAGGTAGTGCTATAAGGGGCGATTTTGGGAACTCATGGCATTATGGTGTACCGGTTACTGAAAAGTTTGCTCAAGTCATTTGGTATTCGATTATCGTCAATGTGATCACCTTTTTCGTCCAGATCTTTATATCGATTCCTTTGGGGATTACGGCGGCGAGGAAACAGTACAGCCGAACGGATTATGCCATTACCGTTTTTGCACTAATTGGTATTTCGCTGCCAACATTTTTCTTGGCGACAATTTTAAAATATGTTTTTTCAATTAAATTGGGATGGTTCGACCTTTATGGGTTGACGGGCCGTTTCTTCTCATCTATGACCCCCTTCCAACAAGCAATGGATATGGCTTATCACCTGGTTCTGCCAGTCATCACCCTGACGATGCTCTCAATCGGCGGTCTGATGCGTTATACCCGCACCAACATGCTGGAAGTATTGAATTCAGACTATATCCGCACCGCTCGTGCCAAAGGGCTTTCCGAGAAGGTCGTTATCAATAAACATGCTTTCAGGAACACGCTGATCCCGCTGGTTTCTTACATGAGTTACTTGATACCCAATATGTTTGGCGGATCGTTGATTACGGAGACCCTTTACCAAATTCCCGGTATTGGTTATGTCTCCTACACAGCGATTATCCGGGGTGATATTCCCTTCGCAATGTTCTATACGACTTTGCTCACAGTGATGACACAGGTCAGTTTGATCATTGCGGATATCATGTATGCAGTAGTTGACCCCCGGGTCAGGGCGAATTGATGGCGGTGATAAATGAGTGAAAATCAAGATTTAGCTTCCGAATTTGAAAAAGAAGATGAAGCCATCGAAATGATTGATGGCGAGGAAATGAGCCTGGATGATGCGAGGCGGATCAAGGTCCTGTCACCTGGAATGCTCGTATTCAAACGGTTCATCCGTAATAAGCTGGCTGTGATCGGTTTTGTTATCATCGTCCTGATGTTCCTGTTTGCTTTTCTCGGACCTATTTTCTCACCATACGGTCAAGCACAAGTCTTTACCGGTTTAGGTTCGTTGTCAAAAGATTATGCAGGCGCGATTTACAACGAAGAGTTGAGGTATACGATTGTAGATGGGGAAACATTTGGTTCTGCTGCTCGGGCTCAATTCTTATTGTCGGTGAGCCGGAACGACCAGGTGTTTTCAGTGGATGATATCAATTATTACTTCTATCCCATCAACGAAGATACTTTCCTGATCACACGGTTGAACCAGGTTGCTGTGGTCCTGTTGGGTCAGCTGAATTCCATGGACGGAAGCCAGTTGGATCCGGGTTTTGTCGCAGCCTATGAAGCTGCTGCTGAGGATGATCAGGATGATTTCACCTATGATGGAACCAGCTACAGAATAACCGTTGAACGAAAAACAACCTCTATTTCAATTGAAGAAAATATTGGCCTGGCTTCTTTGACCGTCTACGACGCATACAATCAAGAAGATTTGGACGTCATTAATTCATTTGATTTTGAGCTGTTATGTGAGAAGACGATTGCCGACGAGAGAAGGAATTTTACGTTTGACGGCGAACAATATACCATTCATTATCTGGATGGTCAGGTCACTGTCACAGATGGCAATGATGAGGACTTTGCTGAAGTTTCCAAGATCATTGTCAATCCTCTGGATCAATCGCAATTTATCTCCGTGGCATTCAAAACGGCTGTCCGTGATGCCATTGTGGATTTGGAGAATTCCTTCACTTTTGTCGAAGATGGCGGCGAAGAAGTTGTGTATACGATTGATCGGGTGAACACCAACTATTACATCAAGAAAGCAACGGAGACCACCCTGATCCGCCAATATGAACGGCCCTCATGGGAGCATCCTCTGGGGTTGGATAACAACGGCATGGATGTCATGACCCGCTTGATGTACGGCGGTCGGGTTTCACTGCTGGTCGGCTTTGTTGTTGTTGCGATCGAGGTTGTCCTGGGTGTGATCGTCGGCGGTATCTCCGGCTATTTCGGTGGCTGGGTGGATACCTCATTGATGCGTTTTGTGGACCTCTTCAATGCTATTCCTTTCTATCCGATCGTCCTCATTTTGGGCTCGGTGATGGATACTTTGCAGATGGATCCAAAAGGCCGCATCTTCCTGCTGATGATGGTTCTGGGTTTGCTGAGCTGGACGGGTGTGGCTCGCGTGGTTCGCGGTCAAATCCTCTCCCTGCGTGAACAGGACTTCATGGTGGCAACGGAAGCCACCGGCATCAGTACCCGACGGCGCATTTTCACCCATCTGGTTCCCAATGTTATGCCTCTGCTGATCGTCTCGGCCACGGCCGGACTCGGCGGCATCATTATTTCCGAAGCGACCCTGGGTTTCCTCGGTTTGGGCGCCAAATACCCGCTGGCTTCATGGGGCAGCATTATCAATACTGCATCCGATGCCTATGTTATGACCAATTTCTGGTTCATGTGGATCCCGGCAGGCTCTCTGATCCTTCTGGCGGTTCTCGGTTTCAACTTCATTGGTGATGGTCTTCGGGATGCATTCGACCCGAAGATGAAAAGGTAGATGAGTCGTATGAGCGATAAAGAACAGAATTCGTTGGATAAAAAAGTAAAATCCATTTTCAAACGACGAGATACTACGCATATTTCTGCCCGTGAATCAGCAAAGATCTCTCGGGAGAATCGTCGGATTACGGATAAATTCGAGAAGGAACGTGAAAGAAGGAATGTTCCTGAGAGCGAATATCTCACTAAGATGAAGGACCCCGGAAATGTTGTGGAATTTGACGACCTTCATACTTATTTCTTCACCGATATTGGCACAGTAAAAGCCGTAGACGGTGTGTCTTTTGATGTTCCCCAGGGCAGCACAGTTGGTGTTGTGGGTGAATCCGGCTGCGGAAAATCCGTGACCTCACTTTCCCTGATGCAATTGGTTCAACGTCCGCAGGGACAAATTGTTGAAGGCGAGATCCGGTTTAATAGCGGTGATAAAGTTTACAATATCGCCAAAACCCCCACGCAGGTTATGGAAACCATCCGGGGTGCGAAGATCTCAATGATCTTCCAGGAACCGATGACCAGCCTTAACCCGGTCTTCCGGGCGGGCTTTCAGATTGATGAAGTTGTTAAACTGCACAATCCTGAGATGACCGATGAGCAAGTCAAGCAGGTCACTTTAAATATGATCGAAATGGTCGGTATCGCCAATGGCGAAGGGGTCTACATGATGTACCCCCACGAGCTTTCCGGCGGTATGCGCCAAAGGATCATGATCGCCATGGCCCTGGCCTGCAACCCGAAGTTGATCATTGCTGACGAACCGACGACCGCTCTGGATGTCACCATTCAGGCTCAGATCCTGGACTTGCTGCGAAATTTGAAGGATCGGATCAATTCAAGCATCATGTTGATCACCCATGACCTTGGCGTTATCGCTGAGATGGCTGACTATGTCGTGGTTATGTACGCTGGCCGGATAGTCGAAAAAGGTACAGCTATTGAGGTTTTCAAGAACCCCTTACATCCCTACACTGTTGGTTTGATGCAGTCGAAACCTGTCGTCAATAAATCAGTGGATCGCCTTTATACGATCCCCGGCAGCGTTCCAAACCCGATTAACATGCCCAATTATTGTTATTTCAAGGATCGCTGCAATCGCAGAATGGATGTTTGCAATGGTGAATATCCTCATGAGGTGTATGTGACCCCCACCCACATGGTGGCCTGTTATCAATATACTGATCAAGCAGTAAAGGATTAACATGGAAGAAATCAATCTGGTTCGATCAAATAAAACAGATAGCGCTCCAAAAAGTGAATATGTGTTGAAGGTCACGGACCTGAAACAGTATTTTCCAATCAAATCCGGCTTGGTTCAACATGTTGTTGGTTATGTTAAAGCTGTCGATGGGATCACCTTCAAGATTAAACGGGGCACCACCATGGGCCTGGTCGGCGAATCCGGTTGTGGTAAAACAACCGTTGGCAAGACCATCCTGCGCCTGAACGAACGCACCAGCGGTGATGTGCTTTTTAATGATATTGATATCTTCTCGCTGAGCCACAAGGAACTGACTGCGATGCGGCCCAAGATGCAAATCATCTTCCAGGACCCCTATTCCAGCCTTTCTCCCCGCCTGCCTGTGAGCGAGATTATTGGTGAAGCCGTTCGGGAACACCATCTGACCATGAAAGATCAATTTGATGGTTATATTGAAAACATCATGAGGATCTGTGGTCTGCAGCCCTATCATAAAGACCGCTATCCCCATGAGTTCTCCGGCGGCCAGCGCCAAAGGATTGGGATTGCCCGGGCTTTGGCCTTGCTTCCTGAATTCATCGTCTGTGATGAACCTGTTTCGGCATTGGATGTCTCCATCCAGGCTCAGATCATCAACCTGTTGAAGGACCTGCAGGACAACTTTGAACTGACTTATCTATTCATCTCGCATGACCTCTCAGTTGTGGAGCATATCTCCGATTCGGTTGGTGTGATGTATCTGGGGAACCTTGCGGAAATGGGTGAGAAGAAACAAATCTTCCAGAACCCGCTGCACCCCTATACCCAGGCTTTGCTGAGCGCAGCACCTATTCCGGATCCTACGGCGAATAAGAAGCGGATCATCCTGGAAGGCAGCATCCCATCGCCTGCAAATCCGCCATCCGGTTGTAAATTCCATACCCGCTGCCCCGCACGGATGGACATCTGCAGCAAGGTTGTCCCGGAAATCCGCGAGCTGGAACCCGGACATACGGTTGCATGCCACTTGTATAATAACGAGAAAGAGTATGTCGAAGAAGCCTAAGCAATACGACGACGATGACGGCCGCACGATTGTCAGTATGGACGTGCCCGGTACTGACTGGTATCAGGATCATGATCCGGCAAGGTTGCAGCCCGATTCAGCAGATTCCAAGCGAAGGAAATCACTGCTGCCCAAGGTCGATCTGACCCGGGCGGAACTCCGCCAGATCACCTGGTCGGCGCTTCTTGCAGGGTTGACCATTGCCGCAGTCTATGCTGTTGCCTGGATTCTGATGACGCTTTTTGCGACCCAAATCTGGTTGAAGTAATGTACACAGCGGGGCCGAGGGAAACTTTGGCCCCGCATAGCTCCCCCAACGGCTTAAAACAGGATATCCCATCCGGTAGATATGACCCAAAAATGATCTTTCCCGGGTGTCGCGTTTGTTGGACGTTTAATTAAAATGTGTTAGAATAGAGCCTGTCATTCTGGGGCATGGTGCAACGGCAGCACAGCGGACTTTGAATCCGTTGATCCAGGTTCGAATCCTGGTGCCCCGGCCATATAAAAAATAAATTGAGTACGCAAGAAGATAATATCCCTGATAGATATAGCTCGAGACCGGCATTTGGAAAATTCCATTGCGATGCTCGAGGTTTTCTATTTAACGGAACAATGAAAAAACCCACAGGCGGGACAAGGATGGGTGGAAGGAAAATACGCTGAAATGACGATAGCTTCCATTATTCTGGCAGCCGGTCAGGGCACCCGTATGCGGTCCAAGCTGCCGAAAGTCCTGCATCAATTGGTTGGGAAACCAATGGTCTGGCACGCAATAAGGATTGTTGATGGCCTTTGCGACCTGCCACCGGTGGTTGTGGTGGGCTACAAGGCCGAAGAAGTCCAGGCCGCTGTGCCGGGGATGGCGGAATTTGCGCTTCAGGAGCAGCAGCTGGGCACCGG
>CAYUSC010000068.1:0-2325 GCA_964447265.1 uncultured Candidatus Brevefilum sp. | reverse complement strand
GCCACCCCGGAACAGCTCGAAATCCGTGAATATAATGTCAGCGCCTATTGTTTCAAGGCGGAATGGCTTTGGGACGCGCTGGAGCAAATCCCGCTCTCGCCTAAGGGCGAGTATTACCTTACGGACGTGGTGGGATTGGCTATTCAGGATGGCTACCAGGTGGAATCGTTGATCCTTTCAGACCCGGATGAGGCAATTGGGCCGAATGATCGGGTGGATCTGGCCGCCGCAGACAAGGTGATGCGGCAGCGGATCAATGAGGGATGGATGCTCTCGGGAGTGACCATTACCAATCCGGAAATCACCACGATTGAGCCGGAAGTGACCATTGGCCAGGATACGATAATTGAACCCAACTGCTACTTGCGCGGTAAGACGGTGATCGGCGAGGATTGTGTGATTGGCCCGGATACAACGATTGAATCATCTACGGTCGGGAACGGCGCCCATCTCTGCCGTTCGATGCTGGAATATGCGGTGGTGGAAGATAACGTCAGTATGGGGCCGTTCTGCCACCTGCGCAAAGGCGCGCATCTGGCAAAGGGCGTTCACCTGGGCAATTTTGCTGAGGTGAAGGACTCCTATCTGGGTCCGGAAACCAAGATGGGCCATTTTTCGTATATTGGAAACGCCAGGATCGGGACCAACGTCAATATTGGCGCGGGCACGATCACCTGTAATTATGATGGAGAAAAGAAGAATCTCACCGAGATAGGCGATGACGTCTTTATCGGAAGTGACACCATGCTGGTAGCGCCGGTCAAAATCGGAGACCGCAGCATTACCGGGGCAGGGGCGGTTGTCACACGAGATGTCCCTGCTGATACCCTTGTTATAGGAGTACCAGCCAAAGAAAAACGTAAGTTGGAGAAAATTGACTGATTCATTGCTCGTTTGGATCGTTGCTGCAGTGCTGCTGGGGTTGGACCTTTTGGCCGGTGCGGTCAAAGCCAGCCTGAGTTATGCGCGGCTGCCGCACTTATTGAGCCTCCGCGAGGGTCGTGAAGCAAAAGTTGACCGGACGGTTGGCGTGATTGAAAAGCCCAGGCTCAGGAGCAGCCTGCGGTTGGCGATGGCTTTTTTCCATTTCCTGTTAGCCGGGCTTCTGCCCATGATCCTGCAGGTTTATGGCGTGGCATTGGATATCTGGCTTGTTTTGTTCTATCTTGTTTTGGAAATGGTTATGGTCAATATCCTTGAATTCCTGATTGAAGGGTTGATCCTGAAAAACACCGAGGAAAACGCCATCCACCTGAGTTGGCTGGGTGGGTTGATCAATCTGATTTTCTCACCGTTGGCCGGGTTATTGATGAGCTTTTTGGGCGAAAACGCCAATAAGGTCACCCTGGCTTCCATGACGGAAGAGGACCTCAAGAACTGGGTGGAAGTCGGACAGCCCGAAGGTTCACTCGAAAAGGGTGAACGGGAAATGATCTACTCCATTTTCCAATTTGGGGATACGCTGGCTAAGGATATTATGGTGCCGCGGATTGACGTGATGGCGCTGGATATCAACACCACTTTGGGCGAAGCGCGGTCGATGTTCGTTCACGCGGGACATTCGCGGGTGCCGGTGTATGAAGACACCGTGGATAATGTGGTTGGGCTGCTTTATGCCAAAGACCTGCTGAGCGTTCATGATGATGACGCCCGGATTGCCAACCACCGTGACCTTTTGCGCCTGGCTTATTTTGTGCCTGAGGCAAAGAAGGTCGATGAACTGCTGGCGGAGATGCAATCCCGCAGCATGCATATGGCAATCGTCGTTGATGAATACGGCGGTGTGGCGGGTGTGGTCACCCTGGAAGACATCGTCGAGGAGATTGTCGGCGAGATCCGGGATGAATATGATGAAAGCGAAGAGATGCCTTTCGAACAGATCAGCGAGGATGAATATGTGTTTCAGGGCAAGATCGATCTGGATATTTTCAATGAGATCATGGGCACTGAGATCGCCACGGATAACGCCGATACCATAGGCGGTTATATTTATGGGCAGATTGGTGATGTGCCGACAGGCGGCGAGAGCCTTGAAGCTGATGGCGTCAAATTGATTGTTGATGAGGTGGTTGGCCGCCGGATCAATAAGGTCCGGGCAATTCGAGAGGTCGAACGCACCGTTGAAAAGGAAAAGAACCATGTTGACAAATGAAGAAAAGCTGGCATTAATTGATAAGGCCGTCCAGGCTTATCATAAAGCCTATGCTCCCTATTCGAAATATTCGGTAGGCGCGGCCCTGGTTGCCGACTCCGGCAAAATCTATGACGGTGTCAATATCGAGAATGCCGTTTACCCGGTGACGATTTGCGCCGAACGGGTCGCAA
>CAYUSC010000067.1:12692-13442 GCA_964447265.1 uncultured Candidatus Brevefilum sp. | reverse complement strand
GGCCGCTATGACGCCCAGTTTCAATCCTGCCCCGGTACCTACTGGTACGTGCAGGATTTTGTTGAGCGGGCGGATGATGATTTGGGGGCGCTCTCGATTGGCGCGCTGACCAGCGCCGACACCGACGCGGTTTATGCCGAATATGTTGAGAAATACGGCCGGGACAACGCCGATTACCTGATGGAAACGATGTCCGCCTGGCAGGCGCATTATGAACGGGCGGGTTATATCGAGATGGGTGGTGTGGATGAGGGGCTGGCCCTATCCAAAGCGCAGCAGGACGCGGCCGAGAACGGCTGGCGGTTCGAACGGCTGGCCGGTGACCTGGTGCTGATCCGAAAGCTGCTCAATGGCGATTGGGACGAAGATTTCCTGACCCTCAAACCCGGTCAACAAATTCAGATGGTTGGTGGGGATGAGATCGTTGAATCTGTTTCATAAATCTAAATTCTTACTTCAAGGCTATGTTTTTTTGCCCATCGGGGTGGCGCGAAGTACTGGATGAGGATATTTAAGGTGTTTCCACCTCATCAGTCTGCTGCGCAGACAGCTTCCCTGAAGCGAAGCGAAACACCCGAAGTGTAGCGGAGGGTGCGGGAGGAGGTGAAGATGGCTAAATGTTGTCTTTCACAAATTACCACCTCATCAGTCTGCTACGCAGACAGCTTCCCCTCAAGGGGAAGCCTTAAGAAAAAACGGCCTTAACAAAGAAAACCCTCTCGTGTAATCATTATTTTTAGCCTTCCCCCA
>CAYUSC010000067.1:0-12682 GCA_964447265.1 uncultured Candidatus Brevefilum sp. | reverse complement strand
GGAAATGAAAACAGCCCGCATATTGCGGGCTGTTTCTGTTTTATAAAATGGATTTACTCAAACATCTTTTCGAGGATCGGCTCCAGCATGGAGAGACCGGCATTGCCGGCTGCCCGTCGCTTGAGCAGGCCTTCGCTGTCAAAGATGAAATAGGCGGGCCAGAGGTCGTTATCGAACGCCTTCTTGACTGCATGTTTATTATCAATCCCGCAGGGTTCAACGATCCCGTATTCTTTGAGCGCTTCCTTGACCTTTTCCACATCCGTGTCGGATTGCATCCGAGGGCAGTGGATGGCGATCATGTTCAGCCCCTTGGGGCCGAACTCTTCTCGCCAGGCTTGAAGCTTGGGCATGTTATCATGGCAGATATGGCAGCTCACGGCCCAGAAGTAGATCAGCAGGGGTTTGCCCTTCAGAGCTTCCAGGTCCGGTTCTGCGTTCAGCCATTCGATCACCCCGTCCAGCGGGGGCATCGGGGATTTCAGACGCATTGGCATGGTTTGGCTCCGTTCTAGAGCAGCTCGTCGCCGGGTTCCCAGTCAGCGCCGCAAAGCCCACCGGCCTGCAGACCTTCCAGAACCCGCAGGGTCTCATCCACACTGCGGCCGATGTTCAGGTTATGGATCACGGAATATTGCAAAATGCCTTCGGGGTCAATGATGAAGAGACCGCGCAGGGCGATGCCTTCTTCTTCCACCAGCACGCCATAGGCCTCAGCCACTTCATGGGTGCGGTCGGCGGCCAGGGGATACTTGGTGCCCATGATGCCGTTCTTGTCCAGCGGGGTGTTCAACCAGGCTTTGTGCGAGTGCACGGAGTCGGTGGAGACGCCGAGGACATCTGCGCCAATCTCGACGAATTCTTCATAGCGGTCGGAGAGGGCCAGGATTTCGGTGGGGCAGACGAAAGTGAAGTCTTCCGGGTAGAAGAAGAGGATCAGCCATTTTCCCTTGTAATCATCAAGTGTTGCGACCTCGTCCAGGGTTTCCATATTTTTGGTGGTGCGCATCTCGAAATAAGGTGCGGGTTTGCCAACTTTTGCATATTCAAACAGTTCCATCGGGTATTCCTCCATTGAGATAACCTTTCTTATTTGTATTGGTTATTATATTATACCCAATACAGACCTTAATTGTAAGGATTTAATTCTCTCACTTGGTTAAGTTGGTTCACACTCAGTTCCCAACTACTGCCGATTTCAGCCTCGAGGAAAAGATCAACGTCAGTGGTGGAATAGGTGTATTCTTCGCCGCCGCTTGAAAAGGTGATGAGATAGTCTTCGGAAGTGCCTGCTTCACGAACGCCATCGTCCATAGAAACGTTGGGCCAATAGGGATCCAGATCATGTCCTGAGACGGTCAACGGGCTGAGGGCGACCCAGGCCCAACCCTGATATTCGCAATAATCGTCATAGACTTCGTAGACGCAATCCTGAACCACTTCGCCCACGCCCGTGCCGGTGTCGACAACGATTTCCTCACCGCAAACTTCGGTGGCATTGGCGACCGGGTTCTCGGATGTGTAGCGGTATTGCGATGACCTCGAGAGGATAACCGCGCCGCTGGGCAGCTCATCGCACCAATCGCTGGCGGTGACCTCCTGGTAGGATTCGAGCATGACACTGCGTTCCCAATAAACATCCGTGACGGTGGCTCTGATCGTATCGGTCTTGTTGAGCCAGCTCATCAGCAGGATGACGGCCAGGCAGAGCACGGCAATGACCGCCACGGCGATGATGATCACTTTCTTGTTGGCGGGTTTGGCGGGCTGCTTGAATCCGCTAGTTGAGGCAGCCTGCGTGGGTTGAACGGGTTGGGGGGCCTGGGCTGCGGCCTGCGCTTCGCTCACAGTCTGAATCTTTTCACCGGTCTGGCGAAGCTTACCGCCCTGGCCCAGTTCACCGCCGCAGTTGCTGCAGAGGGTCGCGGTGCTGGGGTTGCGGGTGCCGCACCAGGGGCAATGGATATCAGGACCGGCTTTGGCCATCCGAATCAGGGCTTCATCCTTGATGAAGTTGAATTGCTCTTCATCCACCCGCAGGAATTTCACATCTTCCGGCTGGGGAGCACCGCAGCCTGTGCAGGTCTTTATCGGGCCGGGATTCTGAGTGCCGCAGGATGGGCAATCCCAGATTAATGGGACAAAACCAATTGATTTTCGCGCCATGATTCCTCCAAAAGTTCGATGTTTGTTCTTATGACGTTTTCCCTTTTATTATAGGGGTTGTCCGTCTAAAAATCTACCAAGATTATCTCATTAAGCCGTCAAAAATCCGTTATCGGAACCCTTTCAGGGCATGATAACATTAACCCATGATTCGCATTCGTCTCGATAGAGTGACTTTTTCATATCCTTCCAAACCAATCTTGCGGGAGGCTTCCTGCGAGCTTCAGGATGGCTGTTACGGCGTGATCGGCCCGAACGGCAGCGGGAAATCCACCCTGTTGAAACTGATCCTGGGGGAGTTGAAGCCGGATTCGGGCTATTTGTTACGGGACAAAGCGCTGACCGTGGCCTATATGGCTCAGGATGTGGATCTGAACCTGAACCTGACCGCTTACGAGGCGGCTCGGGGTGGTGCGGATCAGGTGTTGGCGCTCGAAGCGGAACTGGCGGTTCTGGAAGGCCAGTTTGCCGATCCGGCGGTCTACGAAAACGAGAAGCGTCTGGCGAAGTTGATTGACCGGCAGGAAACCCTGCTGGAAAAGTTCGCCGAATTGGGCGGTCCGGGACTGGAAGGGCGGGTCCGTACGCTGCTGGCTTCGATAGGTTTTGAAGAGCATGAATTGGACTTGCCGGTCGCCAACCTGAGCGGCGGGCAGAAGAAACTCCTCGGGCTGGCGAAGATCATCGTTGGGCGACCGGATATCCTCCTGCTGGATGAGCCGGATAACCACCTGGATTTGGACGGCAAGGCGATGCTCCAGCGTTTGATTGAGGATTTCAATGGGACCGTTGTGATCGTCTCGCATGACCGCTATTTTCTCGATATGGTGGCCGACGCCATCCTGGAAGTGGATCTGGGTCGAATTGCGCAATTTCCCGGCAATTATTCCGAATATATGTTTGATAAGCAGGTGCGGCTCGCCAAACAGGCGGACCGCTACCAGGCCCAGCAGAAGGAAATCTCCCGGCTGGAACAGGCGGCCAAGCGGCTCCTGATGTGGGGCAAGGTCTACGATAACCCCAAGTTTTCAAACCGCGGCAACGCGATCCTCAAACGGCTGGATAAGATGGATCGGATTGAGAAGCCGCTTCTGGAGCGGGAGCAGATCGAAATCAACCTGGGTGGCTGGCGCGGCAGCGAGAAGGTGTTGGATGTGCGGGATGTGGGGAAGGGCTTCCTTTCAGCGGACGGCAAATGCCAATCCGTACTGGAGGCAATTAACCTTCTGCTGCGTTATGGTGACCGGGTGGGGATGATCGGTCCGAACGGGGTGGGAAAATCCCTGCTGGTGCGGATCATCCTTGGCCAGGAACTGCCTGATTCAGGTGAGGTTATCCTGGGACCGAGCATCAAGCCGGGGTATTACGCTCAGGAATTTGAGACCCTCGACCCGAACCTCACGTTGCTGGAAACGATCAGCAAAGCCGGGAACTTCTCGGAATCCCGCGGGGTGGCTTTCTTGAAGAAATACCTCTTTGATTACGACCAGCGGGATACCGCGGTGGGGGCGCTTTCGGGCGGGGAACGGGCCAGGCTGCAGATTGCGCTGATCACCCTGACCGGGTCGAATTTCCTGTTGCTGGATGAGCCGACCAATCACCTGGATATCCCCTCCTGCGAGGTGCTGGAAGATGCCCTGCTGGCTTATGACGGCACGATCCTGGCGATCTCGCATGACCGCTATTTCCTGGACCGGATCGCGAACCGGATTGTGGAACTCCAGGGGGATGGTGTGGGTGAATATCTGGGGAATTACTCGGATTACGAATCCTATCGCCGTCAATCGGCCAGGTAGATTTCTCACTTTGCTATTGCAACTTTTCATCTTAGGATCAGATTCCCCTATTCTCCTAATTCCCTGTTTTCCTGATTCCCTATTCCTTCATTCCCTTTTCACCAATCACCATTCTTTTAAATGTGAACCGCCAGGGACGCCGACCCTGGCGGTCATCAGAAGGAGAAGAAAAGTGTCTTAGCTATCTGTATCATAGCAAATAACCGGGAAAATAACTTGACGTTTACCCTACGATCGCCCTACAAGTGTTCTGCGGTCAGGGGAAATAAAAAGCGGCAGGCACTCATTGAGGTCTGCCGCCTGTGATTCATATCATCTAGTGCTATTCGTAGCGAAGGGCTTCCACCGGCGCCAGGGAGGCCGCCCGGTTAGCGGGGTAATAGCCAAAAAAGATTCCTACCGCCGCCGAGAAGAGCGTCGCCAACAGGATGGAATTGAGGGTCACGTTGATATCCAGCATCGTGCCGGATTGGATGGCGATCTGGCTCACGACCAGTGAGATTCCCCATCCGAGGGCAATCCCCAAAATGCCGCCGATCATGCTCAGCATGACCGATTCGGTCAGGAACTGGGTGAGGATGTCAATCTTGCGGGCGCCGAGTGCCTTGCGCAGCCCGATTTCACGGGTCCGTTCGGTGACGGAAACCAGCATGATGTTCATGATCCCGATCCCGCCCACCAGCAGGGAGATTGCGCCGATTCCGCCCAGGAAGATGGTCAGAACGTTGGTGATTGAGGCCGCCACGGCGAGGAAGTCTTGTTGGTTCAGGATGGAAAAATCATTCGGATTGCGAGGTGGAATCCGGTGGGTGGCACGCAGAACGGTCGTGATCTGGTCAATCGCCGCGTCGGCGTCTTCTGCTTGCGCTACCGATACCAGAATGTATTGGACTGAGGTGGATGAGCCGCTGCGCGGGAGCCGTGTCTGAGCGGTGGAGATGGGGATATAGACGTTGTTGTCCGGGTTATTGAAAGCGCTGCCGCCTTTCTCTTCGGTCACGCCTACCACCCGGTAGGGGTAACCGCCAATCCGTATTGTCTGCCCAACCACACCGCTGCTGCGACCCAACAGGGTCTCTGCAATCTGCGGACCCAGCACCACAACCGCGCTGCGGCCTTCAACCTGTGAATCGGTGATAAATTCGCCCTCCGCCATCGTCAGGTTTTGGACGAATTGGTAATCCGGGGTGATACCGGAGATGGAAGACTCAACGCCCACATCACTGTAGGAAATCTCGCTGGCGCCGGAGACCACCGGCGCAACATAGGCGATTTTGGAGGTCCGAGTGGAACTGGCAAGCGCTTCCGCGTCCCGCAGGGTCAGATCTTCGGGGTTGCTCACATCTTCCTCATCGTTGCCTTTGAGGATGTAAATCACGTTGGTGCCGATGCTCTCAATCTCGCCGGTGATAGAAGCGCCGGCGCTTTCGCCAATCGAAAGCAGGGCAATCACGGAGGCCACGCCGATCACGATGCCGAGGATGGTCAGCAGGGAACGCATTTTATTGGAACTGAGGCTTTGCATGGCCTCTTTGAGGTTGAGGAGGAAATTCATGCCAGCACCTCCTCTTTTTCAATCAGGCCGTCCCGCAGGTGGATCACCCGTTGGGCGATCTGGGCGACTTCCGGGTCATGAGTCACGATCACCAGGGTCGTCCCATCGTTATGGTTCAAATCCAAAAGGAGCTTCTTGATCTCGTCGCCCGAAGTGGAGTCCAGGTTGCCGGTGGGTTCATCGGCCAGGATGATCGCCGGGTTATTGACCAGGGCGCGGGCTATCGCCACCCGCTGCTGCTGACCGCCGGAAAGCTCATTGGGCTGGTGGGTGATCCGGTCTCCCAGGCCCACAGCTTCAAGCGCTTTCTTGGCCATTTCAGAGCGTTCATTGGTAATCCCGGCATAGCGCAGGGGAAGTTCCACATTTGCCAGGGCGGTTGCCCGGGCTAGAAGATTGAACTTTTGGAATACGAAACCGATCTTCTGATTACGGACCAGGGCTAACTGGTCGTCGTTCAGGGTGGAGACAAGTTCACCTTCCAGAAAATAGTCGCCATCGGTGGGGATATCCAGACAGCCGATCATGTTCATCAGGGTGGATTTTCCCGAGCCTGAGGGTCCCATGATAGCCAGCACTTCACCGCGTCGGACGGAGAAGCTCACACCCCGCAGGGCATGGACTTCGATTTCGCCCATCTGGTAAACTTTGGTCAGATTATCGACTTGAATGACTTCGTCTTGCTTGGTCATTGGCTGCCCTAATTCCCAAATCCCTGGAACCGGCTGTCGGGGCTGAAAGGCATATTTCCGGTAAGGTCGTCAGGTGGGTTGAGGACGATCAGTTCGCCTTCTTCAATATCAGCGCTGAGGACTTCACTGTAACTGTCGGAATATCCACCCAGGGTGACAGGCACGGCAACATACATACCGTCCCGCTTGACATAGACGCTTTCCTGGTCATCAACCATCACAATGGCATCGTTGGGCACAACAAAGACATCATCCTTTTCTTCCACAACGATATTAACGGCTGCGGTCATGCCGGGTTTGATCCGGCCGTCGGTGTCCCCATCCATCTGGATGCGGACATCATATTCCACCACGCCCTGAACGGAACTGCCCACGGGGGAGATTTGTATGACATGGCCGGTGAAGGTCTCTTCGTAATAAGCGTCAAAGACCAATTCAGCGGGTTGATCCAGGGCGACAAGAGGGATATCCACCTCGGAGATTTGAACATCCAGGTAGAGGTTGGAGAGGTCATCCAGTTGGGCGGCCTGTGAGCCGGTTTGGACGAGGTCGCCAACCTGCACGGGCAGGGCGGTGACCACGCTGTCAAAGGGGGCTTTCACCAGCAGGCTGTCGGCGCGGTTCTGCGCCATTGCCAATTGGGTTTCCATAATGGTGACCTGATCAGGATCGGGGCCTTCGGTCAGAATATCGACCTGTTCCTGCATATCCGCCACTTTGGCCTCAGCCAATTGGACCTTCAATTCGGCTTCCGCAATTTCCTGTTCGGTAAATCCGGCGTTGCAGTAATCAAGGTTGGCCTGGGCGGTGTTCACCGCCTGGAGGGTGTCTGCATTTTGGCGGTATTTATAAATAGTCTCGGCCTGATCCAAATCGTCTTCGAGGTCATCAATCCGCTCATCCGTGCAGCGCTGATAATTCATGATTTCGCGGTCGGTTGAAAGGTCGTCCAGGTCTTCCTGCGCGTTGAGCAGGTCCAGTTTGGCCTGCGCCAGGTCGGATTCCCAGTTGTTGTAGAGGTCGTCCAGGTTGTTCTGAGCATTGATCACATCAATTTGGGCCTGGAGGATGTCGACGGAGACGGATTCCGGGTCGAGGGTCATCAGGATGTCGTCCTTTTGCACTTCCTGACCAAGGGTGACGTAAATCTCACCGACGGTGCCGCTGGCAGACCAGGTCAGTACGGCTGATTGGGAAGGTTCAACGGTTCCCGTCCCGTAAATATTCGCATTGAGGTTTTGCCGCTGGTATGGTTCCGTTTCGAGGTTCGCAAGGGCTTCGGAAGCAGCCTTCTGGTTGTTCCAAATGGTATATCCCACAGCGAGGGCCGCAACTGCGATAACAGCTAATGCGATCCATAATCCACGACGGCGTTTTTTATTTTTATTTTGTGTTTCAGACACGTTCTTCCTCCACAATAAATAGTTAAATTCACTTTTTTAAAAAAAGTTCGATAAATTTAAAAACTGATAAATATTATATGGGCAGATTATAAGAATTGTAACAGCGTGTAGAATGTTCCCCGTAAAGGCTTTGTAAAGGATTGATTGATAAAAACAGCCCTCGATTGCAATTCCGAGGGCTGTTTTGGATTAAGGAGGGTCTTGCCAGATCGGCTAGTCGCTAAAATTTACCTCGGAAGTCATGCCCCAGCGTAGCTGGTCGTTGCTATCCAGAAGAATGATTCGCACGGTATAGGTGATGTCGCCGTATTGCTCAAGGGCATATTGGCTGATGGATTCCACTTCGCCTTCAAAGGTTTCACCGGGCAGTGCATCGAAGGTAACCGTAACCGACTGTCCGATGGTTACCTGAACCACTTCATCCTCGGTCAGGTCGTTGGTTTCCACATACCACTGAGAATCATCGATGAGAACGGCGGCCAATTCGCCCGGGCCGGTCAGCGCACCCACGACCAGGTCCATTCGGACGATCTTACCGGCAAATGGAGCGGTCAATTCAACGTAATCCAGTGAGGCGTCCGCCGCATCCTTTTGGCGCAGGGCCTGATCGAGGTTATCCTGGGCCAGAGCGAGCGCGTCCGGGTCGGGACCATCGGCCGTGTCGTCAAAGGTTTTCTGGGCGTCTTCCAGGGCCATCTGGGCTGCGGTCAGTTGGGCCTGCGCCAGGTCGTACTGGTTTTGAAGCTCTTCATATGCCCAACGGGCTTCGTCATAGGCTTGTTGGGCATCATCCACCGCGTTTTCAAAAGATTTACGGAGGAGGTTGTCCTCATCGAGGTCTTCATATTCCTTCAGGTCATCCTGGGCGTCGGTGAGATCATCTTCAGCCTCGTTCATATCCACTTTGGCGTTGTCCAGGTCCTCCCGAAAGTCATCCGTATCCACGACGTCCCAGGCTTTTTCCGCTTCAATCAGAGCCTGCTGCGCTTTCACCAGGGTCACCTCTGCCTGGGCGTGGATCAGATCGGCTTTGTCGTTCAGGTCATCCAGCGCCTGCTGGGCTTGAAGGACGGCCAATCCCGCCGTGAGGATTTGGGCATCGTAGGTCTCGGTGTCCTTCAACCGCGCAATGACCTCACCTGCTTCCACATATTCGCCTTCCTGGACGAAAATCTCTCCGACCGTTCCGGAGACTCCGAAGCCCAGCGTAATCGAATCGGCGGGTACCAGGTTGCCCTCGGAGACAATCCCATCCACCGTGACGGGGCCTGGAATGGCCGTAGGCGTCTCGGTTGAGGAAAATACATCACAGCCGGAGAGCAATAAAGCGGAAACAACCAGAACGCTTAGTGTGATCCAACCAGTTTTTTTCATAATTTACCTCATTCATCCATTCTGAACACAGTTCTTATAACTGAGCTAATGATTTTAGATTTATTCGTAGGACAGGACTTCCCGAATGGTCAGCCTGGCGGCGTTGCGGGCGGGCATGATGCTCGCAAACATGGATAGCACACCCACCACCCCAAACCAGATCAGGAAGCCGGTGACCGTGAAGGTGTATTCACCGGTGATCCCGAAGATTGAGATGTTGATGATATAGGACATAAAGTAGCTGAGCGGGAATGCGAGGATCACGGCAAAGACCCAGCTCATCAGCCCGATCAGGGTGCCTTCGATGATCACCTGGCGCATCACCTGAATGTCGGTCGCGCCGATGGCGCGCATCACGCCAATCTCACGCGTCCGCTCCATGACGTTCATGCTCATTGTGCCCGTCAGCCCGATGCTGCCCACGCTGGCGATCAGTCCCGCCATGATGAGCAGGAAGATGGTCAGCGTATCCAGCCCCAGGGTGGAGTTTCCGACCAGGCTGGCGCTGCTGCTGGTGCTGTTGACATGGAAGCCTTTATCCCGGAAGAAGGTATCAACCTGGGCCACCAATTCTTCCACCTGACCGTTCCGCTTGACCTCGTCGGTTGCCACGATCTGGAAGTTGGCAGCCTGATTAACGTTTCCGGTGACTTCATTCAGATATTCCAGGGGGACATAGACGATGAAGGAGTCGTTGCCGACGAACTGGAAAAAGCCAACGATGGTCCAATCCACCTCTCTTCGGTTGACATAGAGCGTGATCGTGTCACCCACGCCCAGTTCCGGGTAGCGGCTGAGGAAAGCCTCATTCAGAACAATCGCGTTCTCATCCCCTTCAATCAGCCAGCGGCCATCAATCAGGATGGGTTCAATCAGGGTGGATCCGGGCGCCGCGCCCATCATCTCGATGCTTTCGCCGGCGTCGCCATTCGCATCCACCAATTGACAATAAGCGACGGCCCGCGGCTCGACGGATTCAATGCCGGGGAAGGCTGAAGTCAGTAATTCGATCTCCCCGATGGGATAATTCCGGTCAAAGTTGATGCTGACATCCGCCAGTACATATTTGGCCACCCGGTCCACATAGGTTTGCAGGGAGGCGCGGACGTTGAAGGTGGCGATGAACAAGGCGCCGCCCAGGCTGAGGGTGATCAGGGTGAGAATCAGGCGGCTTTTCCGCCGGAAGGTGTTGCGGATGGCGATCAGGACCGGTCGGGGCAGACCTTTCGCCTTGCGGGTCAGGTTGTCCTTGCTGCCTTTTTCCGGGGAATCGGACTCGATCCCGGTCTGGGCAATGGCTTCCTGAACACTGATCTTGGAAGCCCGCAGGATTGGCATGATCCCCGCCAGTTGGGGCAGGATCAGGCCAATGACGGTCTGGAGGATGACGGCCAGGGGAATGTAACGGAATCCCGCGCTGACGTAATTCAGGCGGCCGGAGAAGAAGGTCGCCAGGGCGGCCCAGGCTCGACCGGAGGTAGGGATTGAGATCGCCATCGAAACGACGCTGAAGATCAGGATGAAAACCGTATACATGCGGATGATGGTCTTCCGCTGCGCGCCGATTCCTTTCATGATGCCGATGTACTGAACCTGCTGTGAGAAGAGCGCAGACATCGAATTAAAAACCAGGAAACCGCTCAGGAACACCGAGAATGCGCCGAGTAAGGCCAGCAGCCCGGTCATCGCGGTGACATAGCCGCTGTTGGGGTGGGCGGTCGGGGTCAGGTTCATCACCGAATTTACCGATCGACCGCTCTGTTCGATCACCTTCTTTACGTCCTGGGTGACCTGATCGATTTCTTCGGTTGTCAGGTTGGGATCAACGGTAACCAACAGGTTGCTATAGTCCAGTGATTCTTCGAGCCAGGGCAGTGAATCATAGGTCACATAGCCATAGGTTGAGGCAACAAAGTAGCTGGCGCCAATCACGCCGATAGTCTGGTCCTGCACCAGGCCCGTAATGGTGAGCTCTTTTTGAGTTCCTGAAGGCAGTTGCACCAGAACGGTATCACCCACGCTCAGACCGGTTTCCATATGGACATCCAGCATGATCTGGCGGTCATCCGGCAGGGCGCCTTCGCGCAGTTCCACCAGGTCAATGGTTTGCCCATCTTCAGGCAGCACCCGGATGACCATATCCTTCCATTCACCATCGGCATTCTGGAACTGCCATGAGAGCCGTTTTTCGCCATCCGCGGAAACAACTCCGTCGACCCGCAGGACTCGCTGGATCAGTTCGTCATCAAATGAGTCGTCGGTCATGATTCTGAGATCGGCCGGGTTGATGGCATCATAGCCGTTTTGCATATCTTCCAGAATGGTGATATATCCGGCTGAGATCATCCCCACAGTGAACAGACCAATGGTCAGCGAAAGGACGACCAGAACGAAGCGGGTCTTGTTCCCCCAGAGGTCTGCAAAGACTTTTCTCCAGCGTGGTCTCATTGGGTCAAGTCCCTTTCATCTTGGTGAACTGGATTCAAACGGGCTTTCAACTGCTGCTGTAATTGCGTTTGGGCTTCAGGGTAGAGATTGGCGGCCTGAAGGAAAGTGGGATAGGGGAGGATGGCGACCTGTGTTGCGCTGCCCTCCGCGATCACGGAAGAGAGGCCGGGCAGGTGGTTGTTGGAGACCTGTGAACCGGCCAGGAAATCGCCCGGCGTTAAAATGAGGGTCTGAGCGGAGATTGAATTATCCGCCGGCCTGACCTGCAGCCGGCCGGATTCGACCAGAATCAGGGTGTTGGAGAGCGCGCCATTGACCTCAAGCGGCTGCTGGTTCCGGTAGGTCCGGTGTTCCAGCGCGTCCGTACAGACGCGTAAGACGGAATGGGGCATCCAGTGGAAAGTGTGGGCCAGCAAGGGATTGATCACCTCGCCATCGGAGATCAACACGGTCCGCGAGAGACGGTGTTCAATCTCGGGGTCGTGGGTGATCATGATGATCGTCCGACCTTCATTTGCCAGAGATTGGAATTTGTCATAGACAAAGTCCGCCGTTCGGGCATCGAGGTTTCCGGTGGGTTCATCGGCAACAATGATCGGGGGATCGTTGGCCAGGGCGCGGGCAATCGCGGCGCTTTGCTGCTGCCCACCGGAGACGGCCCCCGGCAGTTTGTGGGCGTCCTTTTCGAGACCCATCATTGCCAACAGGTCCATTGCCCGGGCTTCCCGCTCCGCTTCCGTGTACTTATTGCAGAAATCCATCGGCAGCAGGACGTTTTCAACGAGGGTCAGCATGGGGAGCAGTTGGAAGAACTGGAAAACCACGCCGAGGTTCAGGCCGCGCCAGCGGGCTTGTTTGCTTTCCTGCATGGCGTGGATGTCCACATTTTCCACCAATACCTGCCCCTGGGTGGGGCGGTCGATGCCGGTGATCATGTTCACCAGGGTGGATTTCCCGCTGCCGGATTTGCCGATCACGCCGACAAATTCACCCTGATAGAAGTCCAGGTTGATATCCTTTAGGGCTGTGAAGGAACCGGCAGCATTGACATAAGTTTTTTGGATCCCCTTCAATTGGATCAGCGGCTTCTTACCGTTGAGGGAGGTATATTCAGCCGCCATGGTTCCTCCCGGTGTCGCCGACAATCTGTCCGTCCGCCAATTCAACCACCCGTTTGACGCGTTTGCTCAGGGAGCGATCATGGGAAACCATCAGAATGGTCTTGCCCTGCTGAATCAGGTGGTCGAA
>CAYUSC010000066.1:9983-13667 GCA_964447265.1 uncultured Candidatus Brevefilum sp. | reverse complement strand
CCGCGAATGCAAAGGCGGCCGTGAGCGCCTATACCTGGACAGCGCGGGAAACGCATGCCCTGGATGGGATGAAATTGACCAAATGATGGATAATACAGGTATGACAGATGAACTGAAAAAGAACAAACAGTTGCGCACCTGGCTGCTGATCGTCATTGTGGTGGCTGTGGTGCTGCGAGTGCTGTTGTTTGCGGTATATCCCCCGGTGTCCTATTCCGACACTGCCAGCTATCGCCGGTCGGCAAACGCTGTCCTGGGCGGTTTTGAAAAGTACGACGGCACCCGAACTCCCGGATACCCGGTTTTCATGGCGTTGGTCGGCCCGGACCGTGCCGTCTATGCCGTTCAACTAGCCCTCGGTTTGGGGATCACGCTGGCCTGGTTCCTGATCGCCTGGCAGGCTACAAAGTCCCCGGTCTTAGCGGGGATCGCCGCCTTGGCGCATACGCTGAATCCGGGGCAGTTATTCTTTGAGGCTGACTTGCTGACGGAGACTCTGGCGACCTTCTGGCTGATGCTGGCCTTGCTGGGTGCCTGGCTCTGGCTGCGGGCTGAAAAGAACCGCACGATCTGGCTCGGTCTGGCGATTGGGCTGGCGGCTTCTTTTGCGGTTCTGACCCGCCCGGTGTTCATCTTTATGCCGGTCTGGCTGGCTGTTTTCCTGGCTATCTCCTTCAAGGACAGAAAACTTAAGATCAATTGGCGAGCCGTTTGGACCATTGCCCTGGTGGCGCTAGTGGTAGTCGGCGGATGGATGTCGTTTATCAAATCCCGCTATCACGTCTTCAGCGTTTCAACCATGGGGGGGTATCACCTCGTCCAGCATACCGGCTATTATTTCGAAGATGTCCCTGATGAATATGCTGTAATCCGGGATATCTATCTGGATTACCGGGACGCACGAATTGCGGACCGCGGTACCCAGGGTAACACCATTTGGGATGCCATCCCGGCCATCATGGATGCCACGGGATTGTCCTTCTACGATCTATCTCGCGTGCTTTCTAAGATTTCCGTCCAATTGATCCTGACCCATCCCTGGCAATATCTGGCGAGGGTGCTGCGGGGCTGGTGGCTGTTCTGGCGAGCGCCGGTTTATTGGGATGCCGCTTCGGTTCAGTCGGCCATCCTGGCAAAGGGGTTGAGCGGGCTGATTATCGTCGCCCGGTTGACGTTGTTTGCCGGGAATCTCGTCTTTGTTGGCACTTCGGCCCTGGCACTAATTTCCCGAAAGCTGCGAGAGATGTGGCAATTGCAACCTTTCCACTGGCTCCTGGCCGGTTCGGTCTGGGCGACCTCGGTGGTCTCTTCGCTGCTGGACCATGGTGATAACCCCCGTTTCCTGATCCCCTTGCAAACGGCTGTGGTCTTTTGGGTCTTGTGGATCATTTTCTATTCATGGCAAAACTGGCGCTCCGCCAAGCAGAGCGCATAAAACTGAAAAAGGTGACTGATGAAACCATTAAAAGAATGGAATTTTGAAGTCTATCTGGCGCTGATCATTGGGATCAGCCTCGCTTTGGGTGCGGGGATCCAGGGCATTGTTGGCGTGGGTCGGTTCCTGCCGGGTTTTGTGGCTGGTTCGCTGATCACGTTCTTTGGCCTGTTCGTTATGCTGATCGTCTGGCATTGGGCCGGCAGCGGCAAGGGACTGGCCTGGATGATGCTGGTTGCTTTCGGGTTGCGGATTGTCCTGGCCGTGTTCCTGATCGTGGGATTGCCGAACTTTGGCTATGACAATGACGAACAGCAGGCTGGTTTTGTCTTTAATGACGCTTATCGCCGGGAGGGTACCGCCTGGACGCTGGCTCAATCGGACGATTCGCTGCTCAAGGCTTTTGATGATGAGCTGGGAACGGATCAGTATGGCGGCATGTTGCTGATGAGCGCTCTGGTCTATCGGGTGCTCAGCCCGGATGCCTTCCGGCCTGTTTTGATCTCGATCATCTCGGCCACGGCCATGAACCTGAGCATTCCCATTCTATTGGCAACCATCCAGCGAAAATTCAATCACCGGGTAGCGTTATGGGCCGGCTGGATCATGGCGCTCTATCCCGAAGGAATTTTATTGGGCGCTTCACAGATGCGCGAGCCCCTGATGATCCTTCTGATCACGGTGCTGATCTGGGCTGTGGCCCATTGGCTCGAGAGGGTCCGGGTGAAGCTGGCAACTGTTGTATTTACTTTGGATCTGGCCTTGTTCCTCCTGATTTCCTATCGGGTGGCGATTCCCTGCCTTGGCGTTGTTGGCCTCTGGATCTGGATCGTCGAATCGAGCAAGATCAAGAAATTATGGCCGAAGTTGGCAGGCTGGCTGGTGATCGCCCTGGGCGGTGTGGCGAGCCTGGCATTCTTCAAGCCCTGGCTGGATCAGGTCTTTCAGTGGGATGCCTATTTGACCGTCTTGAATTCCGGGATGGTGGATTTTCTGGTGGGAAGCCTGCCGGAAAAATGGACTTTTCCCTTCATTGTGGGTTATGGGCTGTTCCAGCCTGTGCTGCCCGCCGCGCTGGTCACCTCCGCACCGGCGATTTGGAAGGGGATTGGAATTTTTCGCTCCATTGGATGGTATGCCCTGATCCCACTACTCGTCTATGCCGCTGTAAGGCTGTGGAAGGCGGAATCAAAGTCCCAACGTCAATGGCTGGGTGTGTTCATGGCGGTAGTCGTGGTCTGGATCCTGATCGCTTCGGCCCGAGCCGGGGGCGATCAATGGGACAACCCCCGATATCGTACGATCTTCCTGCCCTGGATGGCGATCCTGGCCGGTTGGGGGATGGATTACCTCGCCAGCCACAAAGACCGCTGGTTCTGGCGGATTTTGGCTATGGAAGGCGTTTTCCTGCTGGTTTTTACGGAATGGTATTTCAGTCGCTATTTGCTGATTGGTCCCAAATTGGGCTTTTCCGTTATTGTGGGTTTGATTGTGGGTATCAACCTTCTGATTCTCGGTGGCGGCCTGGTCAGAGACCTCCGGGAGCGGAAGCGCGCCTTGACGGATTGATTTTCGAAGTTATAATTCAATCATTGAAATTATGATAACTGCAGATTCGAAGAGCGAAGAATATCGAGACCTGGCCCTCTTGCAGGAGATTGAGGCGGACCCGGATGTTTCTCAGGCCAGGCTGGCCGAGGAACTGGGTGTAGCCATAGGGACGATCAACTGGCATATCAAGCGCCTGGTCGAAAAGGGCTTTGTTAAAGTCAAGCGTGCCCGGCGGCGCAAGCTCCGCTATATCATCACGCCTGAAGGCATTGCCCTGCGAGCGCGTCTGACAGTCGATTATATTCAACAGTCCTTTAAACTTTTTCGGCATATCCGGGAGCGGGTGATAACCCTGCTGCAAAAGTTGGAAACAATGGATATTCATACGGTTCGGCTGGAGGCCGCGGGGGATGTGGCCGATGTCTGCCGGCTGACCTGTATGGAGCAGCATTTCACTTTGACCGAGAATCCGGATGCACCAGCCCTGGTCGTGGATGGCCTGAAAGTTCGGCTGGAACTCAATTCACATGAATCGAACCATGAAGAGGAATGATGGAAAACAAGTTCAATTGGGCAGATAAACGTATTTGTGTCACGGGCGGCGCGGGCTTTTTGGGAACGCACCTGATCGCGAATTTGCGATCGAAGGGCGCCAAAGACATTTTCATTCCCACCATCGAAAAATATGATCTGGTGGA